>NZ_JBBAYJ010000020.1 GCF_037153975.1 Aquipuribacter sp. SD81 | reverse complement strand
CGGCGCGAGCGGCCCGGCCGGCGCGAGCGGCCCGGCCGGCCAGGACACGCTCTTCGGGCCCGCGCCCCGACGGCGCCCCCGGCGCACGCGCCAGGGCGAGGCGGAGGTGCCGCCGGAGGAGGGGGCGGAGGTCCCCGTGGCCCATGTCGCGGTCGACGTGCCGCACCCGCACCTCGACCACCCGTTCACCTACGCCGTGCCCGCGCGGCTGGTGGGCGAGGTCGCGGTCGGCAGCCGCGTCCAGGTGCCGTTCGCGGGGGCCCGGCACGACGGCTGGGTCCTCGGCCTGGGGACCGCGTCGGCGGCGGGCCTGCGTCCGCTCGCGCGGGTCGTCGGCACGCTGCCCGCCCTCACCCCCGAGGTCGCCGGGGCCGCCCGCGCGCTGGCCGACGCACTCGCCGGCACGCTGCCGGACGTGCTCCGGGCGGCCGTCCCGCCGCGGCACGCCCGGGCGGAGAAGGAGCTGCTCGCCGAGCGGGCGGCCACGGACGAGGCCCTGGACACCGACCCGAGCACCGAGCCGGGCGCCGAGCCGGGCGCCGGGCCGGGCGCCGGGCCGAGCGCCGACCCGGGCACCGACCCGGGCGCCGACCCGGGCGCCACCACCTCCCCGCGCCCGAGCGGGGGAGCGGACGCGTGGCGGGACGTCGTCGGCGGGCAGGCGTTCCTCGCCCGCCTCGCGGCGGGCGACGGGCCGCGCGCAGCGGTCCGCCCGCCGCTGAGCGCCCCCACCGGACCCCTCGTCGCCGACGTCGTCGCCGCCGCCCGGCGCGGTGGGCGCGGCACGGTCGTCGTGGCCCCCGACGTGGTGTCGGTGACCGCTCTCGTCGCGGCCGCGGACCTGGCCGACGACCCGCGCACCGCCGTGCTGCACTCCGAGCTGGCCCCGGCCGCGCGCTGGCGGGCGTTCCTGCGGGTGCTGCGGGGCGACGCCGACGTCGTGGTCGGCACCCGCTCGGCGGTGCTCGCGCCCGTCCGCGACCTCGGTGCGGTGCTCGTCCTCGACGACGGCGACGACGGGCACGTCGAGCCGCACGCGCCCGGCTGGGACGCCTCGCTCGCCGCCCTGGTCCGGGCCGAGCGGGAGGGCGCCGCGCTCGCCCTCGTGTCGAGCGGGCGGCCCGTGCGCACCCAGGGGTGGGTCCGCGCCGGCCGGCTGCGCTCCCTGGCCCCGGAGCGCGCCGTGCGCCGCGCCACCGGGCCGCGGGTCGTCGTGCCGGACCCCGAGGACCCCGTCGAGGCGACCGCCCGGGTGCCGGCGACGCTGCTGCGGGTGCTGCGCGAGGCGCTGGGGTCCGGCCCCGTCCTCGTGCAGGTCGCGCGGGCCGGCTGGGTGTCGTCCCTGCGCTGCCAGACCTGCCGGTCTCCCGCGCGCTGCCGGCACTGCGGCGGGCCCCTCGCGCAGCCCCGCGCCGCTGCGCCCCCGACGTGCACGTGGTGCGCCCGTCCCGACCCCGCGTGGGCGTGCGGGGTGTGCGGGTCCGTGCGCCTGCGCGCGGGGTCGGTCGGGGTCGAGCGCTCGGGGGAGGAGCTCGGTCGCGCGCTGCCGGGGGTCCCTGTCGTCGTGAGTCGCGGCGGCCGGCGGCACGAGCGCGTCGCCGACGCGCCGGCGCTCGTCGTCGCCACCCCCGGGGCCGAGCCGCCGGCGGAGCGCGGCTACGCCGCCGCCGCCGTCCTGGACGGCGACCGGGCGCTGGCCCGGCCCGGGCTCGCGGTGGAGGAGGAGACGCTGCGCCGCTGGACCGCGCTGGCCGCGCTCGTCCGGCCGGCCCCGGACGGCGGTCGGCTCGTCGTCGTCGCCGACCCCGCCCACCGCGTCGTGCAGTCCCTCGTGCAGGACGCCCCGGAGGCGCTCGCCGACCGGCTGCTCGACGAGCGCGGCCAGGCGGCGCTGCCGCCCGCGGCGACGCTCGCCCGGCTCACCGGCACCGAGGCCGACCTCGCGGCGGCGGCCGCCGCGCTGCGCGGGGAGGACGTCCTCGCCCTCGCCCCGTCCGCCCCCGCGCCGGTGCGGGTGCTCGGCCCGGCACCGGTCCCCTCGCCCCCCGCGCCGGGCGCGGCCCCCGCGTGGCAGGTGCTCGTGACGGGCTCGCCCGAGGCGGTCGTGGACGCGGTGCGCGGCCTGCTCGCGGCCCGGTCCGCCGCGAAGGCGCCCGGCCGGCTGAGCGTCCGCGTCGACCCGCACGACCTCGTGTGAGACCCGGCGGGCCGGCGCCGGCCGCGGGCGACCGGGCGGACGGCGGCGGCGAGGCGGGCCCTCGGGCCCGCCTACCATGGTGCCCATGGCGATCAAGGACATCCGGCTCTTCGGTGACCCCGTCCTGCGGACGCCCGCCTCGCCCGTCACCACGTTCGACAAGGAGCTGCGGCGCCTCGTCAAGGACCTCGAGGACACGATGCTCGAGGCGCCCGGGGCCGGCCTCGCCGCGCCCCAGATCGGCGTCGGGCTGCGGGTGTTCACGTGGTACGTCGACGGCGAGCTCGGCCACCTCGTGAACCCGGACCTCGACCTGTCCGAGGAGCTGCAGGACGGCGAGGAGGGCTGCCTGTCCTTCCCGGGTGTCTACGCCGACACCCCGCGGGCGATGCGGGTGGTCGCGAGCGGGTGGAACATGCACGGCGACCCGGTCCGCATCGAGGGCTCGGCCCTGCTCGCGCGCGCCGTGCAGCACGAGACCGACCACCTCGACGGGATCCTGTTCATCGACCGGCTCGACCGGGAGCAGAAGAAGCAGGCCATGCGCATGATCCGCGAGGCGGACTGGGCCGGGGAGGCCGCACCCGTCGTCAAGGTGAGCCCGCACGCCACCTTCGGCGCGGCTCGCTGACCGTGCGGGTCGTCCTCGCCGGCACCCCCCAGGTCGCCGTCCCGTCGCTGGAGGCGCTGCTCGCGTCGCGCCACGACGTCGTCGGCGTCGTCACCCGCCCCGACGCCCGCGCCGGGCGCGGCCGCCGCGCCCGCCCGAGCCCGGTGCGCGCCCTCGCCGACGAGCGCGGCCTGCCCGTGCTGCAGCCCGTGTCCCCGCGCGAGCTGGAGTTCCTCGACGCCCTGGCCCGGCTGCGTCCGGACTGCGTCCCCGTGGTCGCCTACGGCGCGCTCGTGCCGCGGGCGGCGCTCGACGTGCCGCGCCTCGGCTGGGTCAACCTGCACTTCTCGGTGCTGCCCGCGTGGCGGGGGGCGGCGCCGGTGCAGCACGCGCTGCTGGCGGGTGACGACGTGACGGGGGCCACGGTCTTCCGGCTCGACGAGGGCATGGACACCGGGCCGGTGCTCGCCACCATGACCGAGCGCCTGCGCGCCGACGACACGTCCGGCGCGGTCCTCGACCGGCTCGCGACCGCGGGGGCGGACCTGCTCGTGCAGGTGCTCGACGGGCTGGAGGACGGCGCGCTCGAGGCGGTCCCGCAGCCGGCCGACGGCGCGAGCCGCGCGCCCAAGCTCGGTCCCGACGACGCGCGGGTCCGCTGGCACGAGCCCGCCGCCGCGGTCGACCGGCGCGTACGAGCGTGCACGCCGTCGCCGGGGGCGTGGACGACGCTGGAGGGGCGCCGGCTCAAGCTCGGTCCGGTGCGCCCGCACGAGACCGCGGGCCTCGCGCCCGGCGAGGTCCGGGCCGAGGGTGCCGACGTGCTCGTCGGCACCGCCACGTCGGCCGTCCGCCTCGGCGAGGTGCAGCCGGAGGGCCGGCGCCCGATGGCGGCGGGGGACTGGTGGCGCGGCGCCCGGCTGCCCGCCCGCACGCGGCTCGGGGACGACGCCTGATGGCCGGGGACGGACGTGGGGACGGCCCGCGGGGGAGCGGTCCGCGCGGAAGCGGTCCACGTGGGACCGGTCCGCGCGGAGCCGGACCCCGCGGAGGCGGTCCGTGGGGCGGACGCGACGGGCAGGGCCCGCGTGGCCAGGCACCGCGCCGGGACGCCGACGCGCGGGACAGGGCGCCCGCGCGCGAGCGGCTCCGCAGCGCCGACCCCGCCCGCACCGCCGCGTACCGCGTGCTGCAGCAGGTCCGGGAGGCCGACGCGTACGCCAACCTCGCGCTGCCGGTCGTCCTGCGCGAGCTGCGCCTCAAGGGCCGGGACGCCGCCTTCGCCACCGAGCTCACGTACGGGACGCTGCGGCAGCTCGGGCTCTACGACGCCGTGCTCGCGACGCTCGTCGACCGCCCGCTCGACCGCGTCGACGGCCCCACCCGCGACGTGCTCCGTCTCGGCGTCCACCAGCTGCTCGGCATGCGGGTGCCCGACCACGCGGCCGTCGCCTCGACGGTCGGGCTCGCCAGGCAGGAGGTGGGGACCGGCGCCTCCGGGCTCGTCAACGCCGTCCTGCGCCGCGTCGCCGAGCGCGACCTCGACGCCTGGCTCGAGGTCGTCGCCCCCGCCGTCACCGGCGCGGGACGCGCGGCCGACGACGCGCTCGCGGTGCGCCACTCCCACCCCCGGTGGGTGGTGCGGGCGCTGCGGCAGGCGCTCGTCTCGCACGGCCGCGACGCGGCGGAGACCGAGGCCCTGCTTCGCGCCGACAACGCTCCCGCCGACGTCGCGCTGCTCGCCCGACCCGGCCTCGTCGACCCGGCGGCGCTCGTCGCGGCCGGCGGCCGGACCGGCCGCTGGTCGCCGTACGCCGTCACGCTGCCCTCGGGTGCGCCCGGCGAGCTCGTGGACGTGCGGGAGTCGCGCGCGCGCGTGCAGGACGAGGGGAGCCAGCTCGTCACCCTCGCCCTCGCCGCCGCGCCGCTCGACCCGCCCGCCGAGGGGGCCGAGCGCTGGCTCGACCTGTGCGCGGGCCCGGGGGGCAAGTCGTCGCTGCTGTCGGCGCTCGCGCGCCGCGAGGGGCACCGCGGCACGTCGGTCGAGGTGAGCCGGCACCGTGCCGAGCTCGTCCGGCAGGCGGTGGCCGGCGCGGAGGACGTGTGGGACGTGCGGACCGGCGACGGCCGCGCGGTGGGGGAGGACGAGCCGGCCGCCTACGACCGCGTCCTCGTCGACGCGCCGTGCACGGGTCTCGGGGCGCTGCGCCGGCGGCCCGAGGCGCGCTGGCGGCGCACGCCCGACGACCTGGCCGCGCTCGCCCCGTTGCAGCGCGACCTGCTGCGCGCCGGACTCACCGCGACCCGTCCCGGCGGGGTGGTCGCGTACGTCACGTGCTCGCCGCACCCCGCGGAGACCGGCCTCGTCGTCGACGACGTCGTGCGGCGGGCCGCCCGGGACGGCATCGGGGCGACCGTGCTCGACGCCGGTGACGCGCTGGAGGCCGCGGTGGGCGAGGTGCCCGGTGCGCGCGCCGGCTCCCACGTGCAGCTGTGGCCGCACGTCCACGGCACCGACGGCATGTTCCTCGCGCTGCTGCGCCGCACCTGACGGCCGCGTCGGCCGGCCCCGAGCACGCAGAAGCGGCCGCAGCGGAGGAGGCGGTGACGTCCTGGCGCCCGGCTGGGGCGTGAGGACGGTCGGCTCCTTCGCTGCGGCCGCGCCGCGGGGTGGCTCAGACCGAGAGCGTCAGCCCGACCCGGATGAGGTTCGGGTTCGACCCGACCGCGCTGCGGTTCGCGGCGTACAGCTCCTGCCACGTGGTGCCGTTGGCGCGGGCGATGCTCGACAGCGTGTCGCCGGCGCGGACCGTGTAGGTCGTGCCCGACGGGGCGCTGCTGCCGCTCGTGCTGCCGGAGCCGCCCGAGGAGCTGCTCGAGCCGGACGCGCCCGGCACCTTGACGGTCTGCCCGACGTAGATCCGCGCCGGGTTCGAGATCGTGCTGCGGTTGGCGGCGGCGAGCTGCTGCCACGTGACGCCGTAGCGGCGACCGATCGCGGCGAGCGTGTCGCCCGAGCGGACCGTGTACGACCCGGCGTAGGACGGGGCGGACCCGCTGGAGCCGCTGGAGCCCGACGAGCTGCTCCCGCTGCCGGAGCTGCTGGAGCTGCCGGAGCCGGCGCTGTCCGAGCCGGACCCGCTCGAGGACCCGCCCGAGCCGCGCAGGCCCAGCTTCGCCGAGCACGCGGGCCAGGCGCCCCAGCCCTGCGTGGCGAGGACGCGCTCGGCGACGGCGATCTGCTCCGAGCGCGAGGCGAGGTCGGCGCGGGGGGCGTAGCGCAGGCCGCCGAAGCCCTCCCACGTCGGCTGGTAGAACTGCAGGCCGCCGTAGTAGCCGTTGCCGGTGTTGATGGACCAGTTGCCGCTGGACTCGCACTGCGCGAGCCGGTCCCACGTCTCGCCGGGAGCCGCCTGCGCCGGCGCGGCGACGCCGAGGCCGACCCCCGCCATCGCGGTGGCGAGAAGGGCCGGGGTCGCGGCCCGCGCGGCCCGGGTCCGGCCGAGCGCCGCCGCGGCGGCGCCCCAGGTGGAGCGGCGGGGGACGTCGGCGCGGTGACGGGGTGTGGATCGTGCCATCGGTGGGACCTCTCGTGCCGTGCGCAGGCACGACCGAGGACCGCCACGGCGGGCGGGAGGACGCGACCCTGCTGCCCTGGGAGGAGGAGACCGGCCCGGGGCGGCAGCGCACGGACTCCCGGGTGTCCCGCACGTCGGTGCGGGCACCCCGACGGTAAAAGTCACGAATCGGTCACGTCAACCGCACGCGGGGTCGGCCCGGGCCGCACCGGCACGACGCCCATACGCTGGGCGGCGTGAGAGAGCCCCTCGTCGCGCCCAGCATCCTCAGCGCGGACTTCGCCCGGCTCGCCGACGAGGTGGGTCGGATCGCGGCCGCCGACTGGGTGCACGTCGACGTCATGGACGGGCACTTCGTCCCGAACCTCACGATCGGTCCGCCGGTCGTCGAGGCCGTCGCCGCGGCGAGCCCCCTGCCGGTGGACTGCCACCTCATGGTGGCCGACGTCGACCGCTGGGCGGTCCGCTACGCCGAGGCGGGCGCGTGGGGCGTGACGATCCACGCGGAGGCCTCCGCCGCGCCGGTCCGCACCGCGCGCGAGCTGCGGGCGGCCGGCGCGCGGGCGGGTGTCGCGCTGCGGCCGGCGACCCCCTTCGAGCCCTTCGCGGACCTGCTGCCGGAGTTCGACATGGTGCTCGTCATGTCGGTCGAGCCGGGCTTCGGCGGCCAGGAGTTCCTCGACGTCGTGCTGCCGAAGCTGCGCCGGGTGCGTCGCGCCGTGGACGACGTCGACCTCGACGTGCGCGTGCAGGTCGACGGCGGTGTCTCGGAGTCGACCATCGCCCGCTGCGCGGAGGCCGGCGCCGACGTCTTCGTCGCGGGCTCCGCCGTCTACGGCGCCGAGGACGCGACCGCGGCCATCGGGCGGCTGCGCGCGCTCGCCACGGAGCACGCGCACCGGTGAGCCGGCCGTGACGGCGGGCGGCGCCGGCTACGGCCGCTCGGCCGCGGGGCGCGTCCCGCCGGGCTGGCCGGCCGAGGTGCCGCCGCCGGGCCACGAGCGCTTCACCGACCGCGCGGTGCAGTGGCTGCTCGACGTGTGCCCGCCGGACTACCGCGGCCACGCCGCGCTGCTGCGCCGCCCCCTCGTGCTCGCGTGGCTGGCGGAGCAGCACGTGGACGCCCAGCTGCACGCGTGCGAGCGCGCCCTGCAGCAGGCGCGCGGCGCCCTCGCCGAGCGAGGCCTCGACGCCGCGGCGACCGAGGAGGTCGTCGAGGTGCTGCACGCGGAGGGGGCGCGGCTGCGGCGCACGCGCCGCTCGGCCGCCCTGCTCGCCGACGCCCTCCGCGGCAGCCGCTGGGTGCCCAGGCTGTGACGGTGCGGCGGCGCCCGCCGGGGTGGTGGGCCGCGCCGCGCCCGCCCGTCACGCGCGGGCGGTCCGCCCGGCCCGTATCGTGGGGTGACGCCCCCACGGGGGTCTGCCCGCGCCGAGGTCCGGCCGCGGCCGGCCGGAGGAGTGGTGACGACGGACAGGAACACGCACGGCGATGTGCAGGAGCCCGCGGCCCCGCAGGCCCGTGACCAGCAGCAGCCTGCTCGGCCGGTCCCGCCGCAGCAGCCGACCGGACCCGCCGTCGCCGTGACGCCGGCGCACCCCGTCGGCCCGGCGCGCCTGCTGCCGGGCATCACGGGCCCGGCCGACCTGCGGGCGCTGTCGGACGCGGACCTCGACGCGCTGGCCGACGAGGTCCGCGAGCACCTCGTCCGCACCGTGACGGCCGTCGGCGGGCACCTCGGCCCCAACCTCGGGGTCGTGGAGCTCACCATCGCGCTGCACCGGGTCTTCGACTCCCCGCGCGACCGGATCGTGTTCGACACCGGCCACCAGTCCTACGTCCACAAGCTGCTGACCGGGCGGCAGGACTTCTCCCTCCTCAAGCGGGCCGGCGGCGTCTCCGGCTACCCGAGCCGGGCCGAGTCCGAGCACGACGTCGTCGAGAACTCCCACGCCTCCACCGCGGTGTCGTGGGCCGACGGCATCGCCCGCGCCTTCCAGGTGCAGGGCGTCACGGACCGGCACGCGGTCGCCGTCATCGGCGACGGCGCGCTCACCGGCGGCATGGCGTGGGAGGCCCTCAACAACGTCGCCGACGACCCGGAGCGCCCCGTCATCGTCGTGGTCAACGACAACGGCCGCTCGTACGCCCCCACCACGGGCGGTCTCGCGACCCACCTCGCCGGCCTGCGCACCGACCGGCGCTACGAGCGGCTGCTGCGCTGGGGCCGCAGCAGCCTCGTCCGCCGCGGTCGCGTCGGGCGCCTGGTGTTCGGGGCGCTGCACGCGGTCAAGGCGGCGGTCAAGGACTTCGTCGCCCCCCAGGGCATGTTCGGCGACCTCGGCCTGAAGTACGTCGGGCCGGTCGACGGCCACGACCGGGCCGCGGTCGAGCGCGTGCTGCACCGGGCGCGGAAGTTCGGCGGCCCGGTGCTCGTGCACGTCATCACCCAGAAGGGCCGCGGCTACCCGCTCGCGGAGTCCGACGCCGCCGACCAGTTCCACGCCATCGGGGCGATCGACCCGGTGACGGGCGCCTCCCTCAAGCCGTCGGCGCCGTCGTGGACGTCCGTCTTCGCCGAGGAGATGGTCGCGGTCGGCCGCGAGCGGCCGGACGTCTTCGCCGTGACCGCGGCCATGCTCATCCCCGTCGGCCTGCACCGCTTCGCGGAGGCCCACCCCGACCGGGTCGCCGACGTCGGCATTGCCGAGCAGCACGCGGCGACCGCGGCGGCCGGCATGGCCTCCGCGGGCCTGCACCCGGTGGTCGCGGTGTACTCGACGTTCCTCAACCGGGCCTTCGACCAGGTCCTCATGGACGTCGCGCTGCACCGCGCCGGGGTCACGTTCGTGCTGGACCGGGCGGGCGCCACCGGCGACGACGGCGCGAGCCACAACGGCATGTGGGACCTGTCGATCCTGCAGGTGGTGCCCGGGCTGCGGGTCGCAGCGCCCCGCGACGCCGTCACGCTGCGGGCGGAGCTGCGCGAGGCCGTCGACGTCGCGCACGCCCCGACGGTGCTGCGCTTCCCCAAGGGCGCGCTCGGCGAGGACGTGCCGGCCGTGGCGACCGAGGGCCCGACCGACGTGCTGCGCGCGCCCACCGGCGACCGGCCGGACGTGCTCCTCGTCGCGGTGGGCGCCATGGCTCCCGTGTGCCTGGAGGCGGCGGAGCGGCTGGCCGCCCACGGGGTCGACTGCACGGTCGTCGACCCCCGCTGGGTGAAGCCGGTCGACGACTCGGTCGTGGCGCTCGCGCGCCGGCACCGCCTCGTCGCGGTCGTCGAGGACAGCGGCCGCGTGGGCGGGGTCGCCTCGGCGGTCCGGGAGGCGCTGGCCGTGGCCGACGTCGACCGCCACGTCGAGGGCTTCGGACTCGCGCAGGAGTTCCACGACCACATGTCCCGCGCGCAGCTGCTCGAGCGGTGCGGGCTCACCGCACAGGCCGTCAGCCGGCGGCTCGTGGAGGTCGTGAGCCGGACGACGGCCGGCGCCGGCGGGGACGCACCCGTCGCGGCGCGCGACGGCGAGGCCGCCGAGGAGTCCCGGACGCGCTCCGTCGAGGACTGAGGCGGGTCAGCGCCAGCGCACATCGCGCCGTGACGCGCCGGCCGGGTCCGCGAGCGCGGCGCCCACGACGTCGCCACCGCGCACCGGGACGGCCACCTCGTCCGCGGTCACGAGCAGCGGCCGGTCGAAGGCACGGTGACGGGGTTCGCTGGCCGCCCACGCCGCCCTCACGTAGGCGGGGTCGATGCGCGCGAGGTCGAACCAGCCGCGGTCGCGCACCGGGACGGCGACGGCCCGCATGCCCGTCCCGTCGCCGTCGGCGAGGTGGGCCCGCAGGCGGGCGCTGCCGAGCAGCGTGACGACGTCGGCCCCGCCGACCGGTCGGAGCACGAGCGCGCGTCCCTCGGCGGCGTCCCGACGCAGCCGCTCCACCGCGAGACCGGCGAGCCGGTCGAGGTCGGTGCGCGCCGCCGGCCACGCGGCGTCGGCTCGGACGCCCAGGGCCGCCGTGACGGACGGCAGGGCGGGCAGCGGCGCGGGCCCCGGCACCCGGCCGAGGTCGCAGACACCGGGTCCGAGCCGCAGCGCGCCCCCGGGTACGGCCTCGACGGCCCAGCCGTCGCCCGGGTCCGCCGGGCCGGGCTCGGTCGGCTCGCCGTGCGCGCGGAGCGCGGCGAGGACCCCGTCGGGACCGCCCGTGGCGAGCAGCCGCACGCACTCGACGGCGACGAGCAGCCGTCGCCGTGCCACGGGGTGGTCGGGCATGTCCACCCACCCGCCGAGTGCGGTCTCCACGTCGTCCCAGCCCAGGTGCCCACCGCCGCTGAGGGCGACGCCGTCGGCGACCGGGTCGAGGTCGACCTCGTCGAGCACCTCGAGCGCGAGCACCGCCTGCCGCAGCCGCGCCGGCCCGCGCGGGCGCACCCGCACCGCGGGGGCGGGTGCCCGCGAGGCGGGCGGCACGGCGGGGAGGGTCACGGGGCCAGCGTCCCCGAGCCTCGTCCGCGGCCAAACCGCGCGACCCGCGCGCCGCCGCGAGTCACCCGGTCGCCACACCCGTCGTGACGGACGGCGGCGGCCGGGCGACGCGGCGTCATGCTCAGGCGGGCAGGCTCGCGACCCCGGGCGGGAGGAACCGCCGGCCCGTCACCCGCTCCGCGACGCCCTCGCGGTCCAGCAGCGGGAGCAGGCCACCGAGGTGGAACGGCCAGCCCGCACCGGTGATCATGCAGAGGTCGATGTCGCGCGGGTCCGCGACGACGCCCTCGTCGAGCAGCAGCCGCGCCTCCTGCGCGAGGGCCTCGAGGCTGCGCCGCAGCACGTCCTCGGCCGAGGCCGGTGCCGCGGCGGGCTCGGGCAGCAGGGCCCTGACCTCGTCGGAGAGGTACGGCTTCCCGCGCTCGTCCCACGACCAGACACCGGGGTGGCCGGCCTCGACGATCCGCTGCAGCGACGGCGAGACGGTGAAGCGGTCGGGGAACGCCGCGTGGAGGCTCTCGAGCACGTGCAGCGCGATGGCCGGGCCGACGAGCTGCAGGAGCACGAGCGGCGACATGGGCAGACCGAGGGGCCGCAGCGCGGCGTCGACGACCTCCGGCGGCGTGCCCGCGTCGAGCGCCTCGCACACCTCGCTCGTGAGGCGGATGAGGAGCCGGTTCACGACGAAGGCCGGCGCGTCCGCGACCGGAACGCACGTCTTCCTCAGCTCCTTGCCCACGGCGAAGGCGGTGGCGTACGTCGCGTCGTCGGTCCGCGGCGCCCGGACCACCTCGAGCAGCGGCATGACCGCCACGGGGTTGAAGAAGTGCATGCCGACCATGCGCTCGGGGTGGGCGAGGTCGGCGGCCATCTCCTCGACCGACAGGCTCGAGGTGTTGGTCGCGAGGACGCAGTCCGGCCGCACGACGGCCTCGAGGCCGGCGAGGACCTGCTTCTTCACCGACATCTCCTCGAAGACCGCCTCGACGACGAGGTCGGCGTCGGCGAAGACCGACAGGTCGGTGCTGCCGGTGACGAGGGCCTTGAGCCGGTTGGCCTGGTCGGGGGAGACGCGGCCCTTGCCCAGCAGGGTGTCGACCTCGCCGTGGACGCGGGCGACGCCCGCGTCCACCCGGGCCTGGTCGAGGTCGGTGAGCGCGACCGGCACCTGCAGCCGGCGCACGAGGAGCAGGGCGAGCTGGGAGGCCATGAGGCCGGCGCCGACGACACCGACGGACGTGACCGGCCGCGCGAGCGCCTTGTCGGGGACGCCCTGCGGGCGCTTCGCGCGGCGCTGGACGAGGTCGAAGGCGTAGACGCCCGAGCGGAACTGCGGCGACACGATGAGGTCCGCCAGCGCCTCGTCCTCCGCGGCGAAGGCCTCGTCGCGGTCGGCGGTGCGGGCGAGGGCGACGAGGTCGAGCGCGCGGGCCGGGGCCGGTGCGGCGCCGGCGAGGCGCGCGTCGAGGGCCTTCCGCGCGGCGGCCACCGTGCCGTCCCAGGTCGCTGCGTCGGCGGTGTGGTCGGTGCGGGGCACCTCGACGCGACCGGCGAGGACGTCCGCGGCCCACGCGACGCTGCGCTCGAGGAAGTCGGCGGGTTCGAACATCGCGTCGGCGACGCCGAGGCCGAACGCCTTGGGCCCGCTCAGCATGCGGTTCTGGTTGAGCGCGTTGTCGACCATGACCTGCAGCGCGGCCTGCGGGCCCACGAGCCGCGGCAGCAGGTACGTGCCGCCCCAGCCGGGCACGAGCCCGAGGAAGCACTCCGGCAGCGCGAGCGCGGGGACGCCGGAGCTGATGGTCCGGTACGTGCAGTGCAGCGCGATCTCGAGCCCGCCGCCCATGACGGCGCCGTTGACGAACACGAAGCTCGGCACGGGCAGCTCGCCGAGGCGGCGGAACACGTCGTGGCCGAGCCGGGCCACCGCGAGCGCCTGGTCGCGCTCGGTCACCTGGCCGACACCCTTGAGGTCGGCGCCGACGGCGAAGACGAACGGCTTGCCGGTGACCGCGACGGCGCGCGTGCCGTTGGCCTCCATGCCCGCCTCGACGGCGTCGAGCGCGTCGGAGATGCCGAAGAGCCCGGCCGGGCCGAACGTCGTCGGCTTCGTGTGGTCGTGGCCGTTGTCGAGGGTGAGCAGCGCGAGGGTGCCGCCGTCCGGCAGGGGCACGTGCTGCACGGCGGTGCGGGTGACGACCTCGTCGGAGAACAGCGACGTCATCGCCTCGCGGTCGTGGTCACGGGTGCTCCGGTCGGTCGTCGTCGCGGTCACGCGGCGTCCTCCTCGCTCGTGGTGCCGGGACGCGCCCAGGCGCCGGCCTCCGCGTGGTGCGGGTTCTCCCAGATGACGCTGCCGCCCATCCCGATCCCGATGCACATGGTCGTGAGGCCGTAGCGGACCTCGGGGTGCTCGGCGAAGTGCGCGGCGAGCTGGCTCATGAGCCGGACGCCGGAGGACGCGAGCGGGTGCCCGACGGCGATCGCCCCGCCCCACGGGTTGACGCGCGGGTCGTCGTCGGCGATGCCGAAGTGGTCGAGGAACGCGAGCACCTGCACGGCGAACGCCTCGTTGACCTCGAACAGGCCGATGTCGTCGATCGTGAGGCCGCTGCGGCGCAGCGCCTTCTCCGTCGCGGGGACCGGGCCGACGCCCATCACCTCGGGGTCGACGCCCGCGAAGGCGTAGCCGACGAGCCGCATGCGCGGCGTGAGGCCGAGCTCGTGCGCGGTCGTCGCCTCGGCGAGCAGGCACGCCGTCGCGCCGTCGTTGAGGCCCGCGGCGTTGCCGGCCGTCACGCGGCCGTGCGGGCGGAAGGGCGTGCGGAGCCCCGCGAGGTCGGCCACGGTCGTGCCGGGCCGCGGCGGCTCGTCCGCGGTCGCCAGCCCCCAGCCGCGCTCGGCGTGCCGGGTGGCCATGGTGACGAGGCCCTCCTGCACCTTGCCGGCCTCGTAGGCGGCAGCGAGCCTGGCCTGGCTCTCGGCGGCGTAGGCGTCGGCACGCTCCCTCGTGAGGTGCGGGAAGCGGTCGTGGAGGTTCTCCGCCGTCGCGCCCATGACGAGCGCCGACGGGTCGACGATCTTCTCCGCGACGAAGCGGGGGTTGGGGTCGACGCCCGAGCCCATCGGGTGGTGCCCCATGTGCTCGACGCCGCCGGCGATCGCGACGTCGTAGGCGCCGAAGCCGATGCCGGACGCCGTCGTCGTCACCGCCGTCATGGCGCCCGCGCACATCCGGTCGATCGCGAAGCCGGGCACGGACTTCGGCAGGCCCGCCAGCAGCGACGCGGTCCGGCCGATGGTGAGGCCCTGGTCGCCGGTCTGCGTCGTCGCGGCGACCGCCACCTCGTCGACGCGCTCCGGCGGCAGGCCGGGGTTGCGCTCCAGCAGCCCGCGGATGCAGCGGACGACGAGGTCGTCGGCGCGGGTCTGGGCGTACATGCCCTTCTCGCCCGCCTTGCCGAAGGGCGTCCGGACGCCGTCGACGAAGACGACGTCCCTGGTCGTGGGGTGCACGTGACCTCCCGGGTCGGTTCGTCACCGCCTGCCGCAGCGCAGGCGCCGCCGTCGATGCTACCCCCGGAAGTTACCGGCCGGTAACTAGGGCTGGGCGGCTGTCG
This sequence comes from Aquipuribacter sp. SD81, assembly GCF_037153975.1. Lineage (NCBI taxonomy): Bacteria > Bacillati > Actinomycetota > Actinomycetes > Micrococcales > Intrasporangiaceae > Aquipuribacter > Aquipuribacter sp. SD81. The sequence continues at coordinate 71,956 of NZ_JBBAYJ010000020.1, read as the reverse complement.
GCGCCGAGTCGTCCGGGGCGGTGAGCGCCTCGACGAGCGGACCGGTGACGAGGTCCACCTGCCAGGGCCGTGCCCCCCGCGCGCGCAGGAACGCGGCGACAGCGTCGGCGTCTGCCGGCTCCGGCGGCTCCCACGCGAGCCGGCGGGCGGTGTCCGGGGTAAGGACGTTCTCGACGGGCAGGCCGTGCTGCTCGGCGAGGGCGGCGAGCGCCGGTCGCACCCGGGCGAGCCGCGCCGCGGCGGCGGGCTCCCGGTCGGACCACACGCGCGGCGGCGGGGGACCGTCGCCACGGGGCGGCGGGCCGGGCAGGGCGGAGTCGGGCAGGGCGAGCGCCTCGCTGATGGCGTCCAGCCAGTAGCGCCCGTGGCGCCGGTTCGCGGGCCCGGAGAACACGGGCAGCGCGGCGAGCGCGGTGAGGGTGCGCGGCTGCTCGGTGGCGGCCGCGACGATGGCGGAGTCCGGCAGGACTCGGCCCGGCGAGACGTCGCGCTGCTGGGCGAGCTGCTCGCGCGCCTGCCACAGCGAGCGCACGACGGCCTGCGCCCGGCGCGAGCGCAGCTTGTGCACCCCGGACGTGCGCCGCCACGGTTCCGGCCGGGGCGGGGGCGGCGCGGCGGTGCGGACGGCCTCGAACTCCTCCTCGGCCCACGCGAGCTTGCCCTGCTCCGCGAGGTCGGCGGCCAGCCGGTCGCGCACCTGCAGGAGCAGCTCGACGTCGAGCGCGGCGTAGGCGAGCCAGGACGCCTTCAGCGGGCGCGTCGACCAGTCGACGGCCGAGTGCTCCTTGGCCAGCCCCACGCCGAGGTAGTGCTCGGTGACGGCGGCGAGCCCCACCCGCGGCAGACCGGCGAGGCGCGCCCCGAGCTCGGTGTCGAAGACGCGGCGCGGGCGCAGCCCGAGCTCGGCGAGGCAGGGCAGGTCCTGGCTCGCGGCGTGCAGGACCCACTCGGGTCCGTCGAGCACCTCGGCGAGACCGCGGAGGTCGAGGTCGGCGACGGGGTCGACGAGCACCGTGGGCCCCTCGCCGCGGCGCACCTGCACGAGGTAGGCGGACTGCCCGTAGCGGTAGCCGGACGCGCGCTCGGCGTCGACGGCCACCGGCCCCTCCGCGGCGGCGAGGCCGTCGACGGCGGCGTCGAGCGCGGCCTGGTCGACGACGACGGGCGGGGTGCCGCCCGCCGGGGCGCTCAGGACGGGGACGGGCGGTGCCTCGGGCGCGTCGGTCGGGTCGGCGTCAGGCACCGGGCAAGCGTAGGCGAGAGCCGCGCCCGAGCCGCGGAGCCCGTGTGGACGGGGGCCTGCGACTCAGGTGACGACGCCCGCGCGCATCGAGATGGCGACCATCTGGGCGCGGTCGCCCGTGCCGAGCTTGCGGGCGATGCGCGCGAGGTGGCTCTTGACGGTGAGGGCCGAGAGGCCGAGGGAGTCCCCGACGTCCTTGTTCGACCGGCCGTCGGCGACGAGGCGGAGCACCTCGATCTCGCGCGCCGACAGCTGCTCGACGCCCGGGTCGGCGGGACCGGTCGGCTGCGTGGGCGGCGCGGGGCGGCTCGTGACGAGGAAGCAGCGGGCGCCGGCCATGAGCGCCCCGCGGACCGTGAACGGGTCGGTCGCCTGCGACAGCAGGACCGTGCGCGACCAGCCGAGCGAGCGCAGCTGCTCGACGGCGGCGATGCCGGAGCCGTCGGGCAGCTGGCTCTCGACGACGGCGAGGGAGGCGAGGCTGCCGCGGCCGAGCGTGCGGGTCTCGCTCACGAGGCCGACGGCGGTGACGTCGGCCGCGCCGAGCGAGGTGAGGACGCGGGCCAGCGACTCGCGCAGACCCGGGGACCCCGCGACGACCGCGGCGTGGAACCGTCCCCGGCTGAGGGGGATGCGGGCCCGGTCGGTGACCAGGGTGGTCATGGTGCCTCCTCGTCCTGCGGGAGCGGTGCTCCCGGCGCTGGACGAGTGATCGGCCGTCGGGGCCGCCTACTTGAGGGACGGGGGCCGCCCGTTCCGGAGGCCGGCCGTCCCGGGACGGACCGGTCAGGCGCGGCGGCGGGGGAGCGCGCTGACGCCCGACGGCAGCGGCGGCAGGCCCGCCACGCGGCACAGCACGTCGGCCCACGCCTGCAGGTGCGCCCCCGGGTGGCCCTCGGGCGACCACGACGCGCGCAGCTCGACCTGGATGGCGTCCGGACGGGCCGAGAGGCTGCCGAAGCTCTCCGACACCACGCGCGTGACGGTCCCGCCGAGCCGGCGGGCGCGGGCCTCCTGCGCGTCGAGGCCCTCCCCGAGCCACGACCACACGACCTCGGCGAGCAGCGGGTCGTCGGCGAGCTCCGGCTCGACGACCGCCTTGACGAGCGCGATGACGCGCAGGTCGCCGCCCCACGCCTCGGGGGCGGCCGGGTCGTGCAGCAGGACGAAGCGGCCGCCGGCGTCGTCGACGTCGTCGACGTCCGCGGTGCCGGGCGCCCGCAGCGAGGACAGGTCGAGGTGCCCGTCGAGCGCGTGCGCGTGCGGCGCGACCCGCCGCGGCGGCGGGATCTCCTCGAGCTCGACCTCGCGTCGGACGACCGTCGCGCGCAGCGCCTCCACGGCGCGCACGAACACGTCGGGGACCGGCAGGTCGGTGCCCGAGCCGGCGAGCTGCCGGGTGGTCGTCACCAGGGCAGGGTAGGTCGCCGCACCGACGTCCGTCGTGGTACCGGCCCCGGCGGGTCGGCGTGTCGCGCGGCGCTGGGATGATGGCGGCGTGACCGACGCCCCCGCCGCCCCGCTGCCGGACCTCGTGCGCGCGGCCCGCGGCGAGCCCGTCGACCGCACGCCGGTGTGGTTCATGCGCCAGGCCGGCCGCTCGCTGCCGGAGTACCGCGCCGCGCGCGGCGGCACCGCGATGCTCGAGGCGTGCCGCACGCCGGCGCTCGTCGCCGAGATCACGCTGCAGCCTGTCCGCCGCTACGGCGTCGACGCCGCCGTGCTCTACAGCGACATCGTCGTCCCGCTGCACGCTGCCGGCGTCGACGTCGAGATCGTGCCCGGCACCGGGCCGGTCGTCGCCTCGCCCGTGCGCACCGCCGCCGACGTCGACGCGCTGCCGGACGCCGCCGACGCCGACCTCGGTTTCCTCGCCGAGGCGGTCCGGCTCACCCGCGCGGAGCTGGGGGCCACCCCGCTGCTCGGTTTCGCGGGGGCGCCGTTCACGCTCGCGAGCTACCTCGTCGAGGGCGGTCCGAGCCGCGACCACGCCGCGACGAAGTCCCTCATGCTCGCCGACCCCGGGCTCTTCTCGGCCCTGCTCGCCAAGGTCGCCGCCCTCACGAGCGCCTTCCTGCGGGTGCAGGTCGAGAACGGCGCGGCCGCGGTCCAGCTCTTCGACTCCTGGGCGGGGGCGCTCGCCCGGCCGGACTACGAGCGCCACGTGGCGCCGCACTCCGCCCGGGTGCTCGCCGACGTCGCCGCGGTCGAGGGGCCGCACGGCGGACCGGTGCCGCGCGTCCACTTCGGGGTCGGCACCCAGGACCTGCTGCCGTCGCTGGCGGCGGCGGGCGCGGACGTCGTCGGGGTCGACTTCCACGTCACGCTCGCCGACGCGGTCGAGCGGCTCGCGGCCGCGGGGCACCCCCGGCCCGTGCAGGGCAACCTCGACCCGGCCCTGCTCCTCGCGCCGTGGCCGGTCGTCGCCGAGCGCGCCCAGCAGGTGCTGCTCGACGGGCTGCGCGCGCCCGGGCACGTGTTCAACCTCGGGCACGGCGTGCTGCCCGCGACCGACCCCGACCAGCTCGCGCGCCTCACCGACCTCGTCCACGCCTTCGACCGGGAGGCGGAGCTCGCCCGGACCGCCTCGTGAGCCACGCGTGAGCCGGTCGCGCGTCGCCGTGCTGGGCGGCGGGGTGAGCGGCCTCGTGGCCGCGCTCGACCTCGTCGACGCGGGCGCCGACGTCAAGGTGCTCGAGGCGCGGCCGGACCCGGGTGGCCTGCTGCGCCGGCAGCCGGTCGGCGGGGTCGACCTCGACGTCGGCGTGGAGGCGTTCCTGGCGCGGCGTCCCGAGGGCGTCGCCCTCGTCGAGCGGCTGGGCCTCACGCACCGGCTCACCTCGCCCACGGCCGCCGCGGCGGCGGTGTGGCGGCGCGACGGGGTGCGTCGGCTGCCGCGGGGCACGGTCCTCGGCGTGCCCGGCCACGGCACCGACCTGTCCGGGGTGCTGCGGCCCGCGGAGCTCGCGGAGACGGAGGCGGCCCTGCGGGCCGCCGCGGGCGGGGGACGACGGGACCGGCCGAAGGGTGGTCGGCGGGACGACGTGGCCGTCGCGACGGCCGTCGTGGGCGAGGTGGGCCGCCCCGTGCTCGACGTGCTCGTCGAGCCCCTGCTGGGCGGCGTCCACGCCGGCCGCACCGACGAGCTGTCGCTGCGCTCGGTCGTGCCGCAGCTGTGGCGGGCGTGGCAGGACGGCACCCCCTTCGCCGACGCCGTCGACGCGATGGGGTCGGCCGCGACGCCCGGCGCCCCGGTGTTCACCGGCGTCGACGGCGGCACGTCGCTGCTGGCCGACGCGGCCGTCGACGCCCTGCGCCGGGCCGGCGCCCGGGTGCGCACCGGCGCGCTCGTCCACGGCCTGGAGCGCGAGGGCGCGGGCTGGCGCGTGCGGCTGCCCGAGGAGGCGCTCGACGTGGACGCGGTCGTCGTCGCGCTGCCGCTCACCGCGGCGGCCAGGCTGCTCCGTCCCGTCGTGCCCGCGGCCGCCGCGCTGCTCGAGCAGGTCCCGGTCGTCGGCGTCGGCGTGGTGGCCCTCGCCGTCGAGGGCGACGTGCCCGAGCGCTCGGGGCTGCTCGTGCCGCCCAGCGAGGCCGCCGCCGCGGGCGTGCAGGCCAAGGCGGTCACCTTCAGCACGCGGAAGTGGGCGTGGTTGGCGGAGCGCGCGGCCGGCCGGCACCTCGTGCGGGTGTCGTACGGCCGCCGTGGTGACGCCGGGGCCCTGCGCCGCGACGACGCCGACCTCGTCGACCTCGCCGCCCGGGACCTCGCGACGCTGCTCGCCGTCGACGACGTGCCCGCCCCCCGGGTCGTCGACGCCACCGTCGCGCGGTGGGGCGGGGCGCTGCCGCAGCACACCGTCGGGCACGTCGACCGGGTCGCCGCCGTCCGCCGCCTCGTCGTCGAGCAGCCGGGCCTGGCCGTCGCGGGCGGCTGGACCGACGGCGTCGGCGTGCCGGCGTGCATCGCCTCCGGCGCCCGCGCCGCCGCCGCCCTCACCCCCTGACCCCCCGGGGAGCCCGCCCCCGCGCTGCCGAGGGGTCGCTCGCGGCACGCCGTCACCCGTCCCGACGTGCCGGGGCCGACCCCTCGGCGAAGGGGCGGGGGGCGGGGCCGGGATACTCGGGGGCATGAGTGCCGCCGACGCCGACAGCATCAACGAGACGATCCGGTACACCGCGTGGTCGGTCTTCGCCTCCGCGGCGCCGCTGCCCGGCGACGCCGACCGGGCCTCGCTCGCCGCCGAGGTCCACGACGCGCTCGCGCCGCTCGTGGCCGAGCACGACCTCGTCGTGCGCGGCTGGTACGACGTCGGCGGGATGAGCGCCGAGGCGGACCTCATGGTGTGGTGGCACGCCCCGACCGTCGAGACCGTCCAGGCCGCGTACCACGCGCTGCGGCGCACCCACGTGGGCCGGCACCTCGCGCCCGTGTGGTCGGTCGTCGGGCTGCACCGCCCGGCGGAGTTCAACCGCGGCCACGTGCCCGCGTTCATGGCGGGGGAGGAGGCGCGCGGCTACCTGTGCGTGTACCCGTTCGTGCGCAGCTACGAGTGGTACCTGCTGCCGGAGGACGAGCGCCGCGAGCTGCTGGTCGAGCACGGCCGGGCGGCGCGGCCGTACCCGGACGTGCGCGCCAACACCGTCTCCAGCTTCGCCCTCGGCGACTACGAGTGGCTGCTGGCGTTCGAGGCCGACGAGCTGCACCGCATCGTCGACCTCATGCGCGACCTCCGGAACACCGGCGCCCGCCGGCACGTGCGCGAGGAGCTGCCGTTCTTCACCGGTCCGCGCGCCGAGCTCGACGCCCTCGTCGCGTCCCTGCCCTGAGGGGGGCCGCCGGCGACCGTCCGGGTCAGCCGCGCGGGCGGCGCATGGGGGTGTGGGGGATGCCGTCCTCGACGAAGTCGGGACCGGTCCGCTCGAAGCCGTGCCGCGCGTACCAGTCGGCGAGGTGCGACTGCGCGTCGAGGACGACGTCGCCGTCGCGGCCGTGCGCGGCCACCACCTCCGCGACCAGCTGCTCGGCCAGCCGGCGCCCGCGCGCGGCCGGCGCCGCGACGACGCGGCCCACCCGCCGCAGCGGCACGGTCCGGCGAGGACCCGACGGAGCAGCGTCGGACGGCCCGTGCACCGGCCCGTCGTCGAGGACGCGGAGGTAGGCGAGGACGGTGGCAGGGTCACCGACCGGGTGCGCCCACCGGTGCTCGGCGCCCGGCTCGAGGTCGCGGCCGTCGAGCTCGGGGTACGCGCACGCCTGCTCGACGACGAACACGTCGACGCGCAGGCGGAGCAGGGCGTACGCGACGCGCGGGGACAGGTCGTCCCAGCGGGCGCACGAGGTCGTCGTCGGCGACGTGGACTCGCTCACCCGGGGATCGTAGGCGCGCCCGACGAACGGGGCGGGCGGTACCGGACCGCCCGCCGGGCGTCCGTCAGGCCGGCTCGAAGCGCATCGACACCGAGTTGATGCAGTAGCGCAGGTCGGTCGGCGTGTCGTAGCCCTCGCCCTCGAACACGTGCCCGAGGTGGGAGCCGCACGCGGCGCAGCGGACCTCGGTGCGCACCATGCCCATGGTGGTGTCGCGGATCTCCTCGATGCGGTCGCCGGCGAGCGGGGAGAAGAAGGACGGCCAGCCGCAGTGGCTGTCGAACTTCTGCTCGCTGCGGAACAGCTCGGTGCCGCACGCGCGGCACGAGTACACGCCGACGTCGTGGTTGTCGGTGTACTCCCCGGTGAAGGCGCGCTCGGTGCCCGCGCGCCGCAGCACGCGGAACTCCTCGTCGGTGAGGGTCTCGCGCCACTCCTCCTCCGTGCGGCCGCGCGGGTACACCCGCAGCTCACCGCCGCTCCGGCCGGTCGTGTCCGACTCCGTGCTGCTCCGACGGGAACCCAGCATCTCGACCCCTCTCGTCCCCCCGTGGCGGTGGGCGCGTCCGGCGCCCCTTCCGCTGGGGAGAACGTCGACCCGGCGGCCCGTGTTCCGACAGGGTGCCGGAGGAGCAGACCCGGGCGGCTGCCAGGATGGCGAGGTGGTCAGTGACGCCCCCTCCCGACGGACCAGGCTCACCCGGGCGCTCGTGGTCGGTGGGTCCGCGCTCGCGGGCGGCCTGCTCGTGTCGGCGGCGGTGAGCGCGTCGGCCGCCTACTTCGTGCGGCGCGTCCTCACCCCGGACCGTCTCAAGCCGGACGACACGGAGGTGCTGAGCGTGGGGCCGGGCACGATCACGCTGCGCGCGACCGACGACACCGTCGCCCGCGGCCGGTTCGGGCTGCGCCTGTCGGGCGGGGTGAGCCACGCCCACCTCGGCGAGGTGGTCCGTGCCGACGGCCCGACCGTCACCCGGGAGCTCGTCGAGGTCGACGGACCGATGCGCGTCGGTCCCGCGCGCTGGAACCCGTACTACTACGCGGGCGAGCCGACGGGTGCGCTCGGGCTCGCGCACGAGGACGTCGTCCTCGACGGCGACGTCGGCCCGCTGCCGGCGTGGGTCGTGCCGCCCGCGGACGACGTGCCGCGATCCGACGTGTGGGCGGTGCTCGTGCACGGGCGCGGGGCCACGCGGGAGGAGTGCCTGCGGGCGCTGCCGGTGCTGCACCGCCTCGGGGTGCCGGCCGTCGTGCCGAGCTACCGCAACGACGCGGACGCCCCCGCCCTGCCGGGCGGGCGCTACCACCTCGGCGACACCGAGTGGACGGACGTGGAGCACGCGATCCGCCTCGCGCTGCGCCGGGGAGCGAGGGGGGTGGTGCTGCTCGGCTGGTCGATGGGCGGCGCGATCGTGCTTCAGCTGCTGTCGCGCTCGCGCCTGCAGCACCTCGTGCGCGGTGTGGTCCTCGACGCCCCCGTGGTGTCGTGGTCGGACGTGCTCGACCACCAGGCGCGGGTCAACCGGGTGCCGGTCGGGGTGGCGCGGCTCGGCCTGGAGCTGCTCGGGCGCCGGCAGGCCGACCGACTCTTCGGCGTCGACGGCCCCGTCGAGCTCGAGCGCTTCGACTGGGTGGCGCGGGCCAACGAGCTGCGCCACCGCATGCTGCTCGTGCACTCCGACGACGACGAGTTCGTGCCGTCCGGGCCGTCCCGGGCGCTCGCGCAGGCCCGCCCCGACCTCGTGACGCACGCGCCGTACCGCGGTGCGCGGCACTGCCAGGAGTGGAACGTCGACCCGCAGCGGTGGGAGCGCGAGCTCGCGTCCTACCTCACCGGCACCCTGGGTGTGGGCCCGGCCCGCCGCGGCGCCGGCTGAGGGCGGCGCCCGGACCGGGGGGCCCCTAGCGCCGGCGCAGCCAGCGGGCGAGCAGGGTGGAGCGGGCGTGGAGCAGCCCCGCGAGCTCGAGCCCGTGGGGCCCGACCGCGGCGCCCGCGGTGACCCGCGGCGCGTCCGAGGCCACGAGCAGCGGGCTCGTGGTGAGGCACAGCTCGTCGAGGACGTCGGCCGCTGCGACGTCGGCGAGGAGGCCCGGACCGCCCTCGCACAGCACGTGGCGCAGCCCGCGCTCGGCGAGCGCGTCCAGCGCCCGGGCGAGGTCCGGGCCGCCGTCGTCGACGTGCCCGGCGAGGACGACCCCGTCCTCGCCCGCGGCCTCGCGGGCGCGCGCGAGGGCCTCGGCGTCGCCCGCGGGCATGACGACGAGGCCCGCCTCGGGCACCTCGAACATGCCCCGTCCGGTCTCCACCCGCCCGGAGCGGGTCACCTGCACGACGACGGCGGTCGCGCGCCGGCCCGCGGCCTCCCGGCGCGCGGCGAGGACGCGGTGGCGCCCGGCGGGTCCGTACCCCTCGGAACGGGCGGTGCCCGCGCCGACGAGCACCGCGTCCGCGAGCCCGCGCAGCAGGCCGAACACCGCCTTGTCCACGTCGCTGCTCACCGAGCCGGAGCGTCCGTCCGGTCCCGTCGCGGCGCCGTCCACCGTGCTCACCATGTTGGCGCGGACCCAGCGCGAGGCCCGGGCGTGCGGCACGCCGGCCGTGTAGTGCGCGAGCAGCCCGTCGACATCGTCGGAGGTCAGCCGCCCGGGCGCCCCGGGCCCGACGAGGACGTCGAGGCCCACGGGGCCCGGGCCCTCAGACACCCGCCTTCTCCCGCACCTGCCGCTGGATGCGGTGCAGCATCCCCGACATGCCGCGCAGCCGCAGCGGGCTGACGGCCCGGTCGAGCCCGAGCCGGCCCGGCACGTCGTCCGGCACGGCGAGCACGCCCTCCGCGTCGAGCCCGGCCATGCCCTCGGCGAGGATGCCGGCGAAGCCGCGGGTGGTGGGCGCCTCGCGCGGCGCGCTCAGGTGCACCGCGACCGCGGCGCGCGGCCCGGAGCCGTCGACGTCCACGTGGACGAAGACGGGGGACTGGCACTCCGGCACCGGCTCGAGCAGCTCCGGGTGCTCGCGCAGCCGCTCGGGCAGCTCCGGCAGGCCGTTGGCGAAGTCGAGGAGCAGCTCGAGGCGCTCCCGCTCCTCCAGCGCCTGGAACTCCTCCACGACGGCGTCGAAGCCGCCCGGCAGCGACGCCGACGGCTGCGGGTCCGTGCTCACGCGGCCCCCGGCTCCTCGCCCCTGGCGATCGGCACGCGCACCGCGTTGCCCCACTCCGTCCACGACCCGTCGTAGTTGCGGACCTTCGTGAAGCCGAGCAGGTGCGTGAGCACGAACCAGGAGTGGCTCGAGCGCTCCCCGATCCGGCAGTAGGCGATGACGTCGTCGTCGGGGGAGAGACCCTTCTCCTGCTGGTAGATGGCCTCGAGCTCCTCGCGCGGCTTGAAGCCGCCGTCCTCGGCGACCGCGCGGGCCCACGGCACGCTCTGCGCGCCCGGGATGTGCCCGCCGCGCAGCGCGCCCTCCTCCGGGTAGGCGGGCATGTGGGTGCGGGCGCCGGTGTACTCCTCGGGGGACCGGACGTCGACCATCGGCCTGCCGAGGTGCGCCTTGACGTCGTCGAGGAACGCGCGGAGCCCCGTGTCGTCCCGCTCGACGACGGGGTAGTCGGTGGCGGCCGGCTGCGGCGCGTCGGTCACGTACTCCCGGCCCTCGGCCTCCCACTTCGTGCGCCCGCCGTCGAGCAGGCGCACGTCGGCGTGCCCGAAGAGGCTGAACACCCACAGCGCGTAGGCGGCCCACCAGTTGTTCTTGTCGCCGTAGACGACGACCGTGTCCTCCCGCGAGATGCCCTTGGCGGACATGAGCGCGGCGAAGCCCTCGCCGTCGACGAAGTCGCGGGTGACCGGGTCGGTGAGCTCGGTGTGCCAGTCGACCTTGACGGCCCCGGGGATGTGCCCCGTCTCGTACAGCAGGACGTCCTCGCTGGACTCGACGACGACGAGACCGGGCGTGCCCAGGCGCTCCGCGAGCCACCCGGTCGTCACTAGCCGCTCGGGGTGGGCGTAGGCGGCGAGCTTCGGGTCGGTGTCGTGCTCGGTGGGCACGGGTCCTCCTCAGGGTCGGGACGGGTGTCGGGACGGGTCGTGGTGGGGTGGGGCGTGCGAGAGGCAGCGGTCACCCGCGCACAGCCTGCCAACACCGGCACGGCGGCGCTCCTTCCCCCCGTCCCAGCCCGCGGACACGCACCCGCGCGCGCCGACCGCGACCGGGTCGACGCCCCCGCCGGTGCGGGTGCGCCGTAGCCTGGGCCGCCGTGAGCGAGCACGCGGACCGGCTCGTCGACCGCCGCCCGGCGCTCGACCGCGACCGCCTGCTCACCGACCTCGTGCCGCCGCCGCGCTTCGCCGGCGCCCGGTTCGACACGTACGAGCCGGACCCCGCCGAGCCGAGCCAGCAGAGCGCGCGGGCACGGCTCGAGGACTTCGCGGGCGGTGCGCCGGCCTCCCGGGGGCGCGGGCTCGGGCGGCTGCTGCGCTCGCGCGAGGGCGCGGACGGTCCGCGGGGGGTGTACCTCGACGGCGGGTTCGGGGTCGGCAAGACGCACCTGCTCGCCGCGACGTGGCACGCGGCCACCGGGCGGCGGTACTACGGGACGTTCGTCGAGTACACGCACCTGGCCGGCGCGCTCGGCTTCCGCGGTGCCGTCGACGCCCTGGCCGGGGCGGACCTCGTGTGCGTCGACGAGTTCGAGCTCGACGACCCCGGCGACACCGTCCTCATGGCGCGGCTCATGCGCGAGCTGGCGGACTCCGGCACGCGCCTCGCGGCGACGTCGAACACGCTGCCGGACGCGCTGGGGGCGGGCCGGTTCGCTGCCGAGGACTTCCTGCGGGAGATCCAGGCGCTCGGCCGGCTCTTCGAGGTCGTGACGGTCGAGGGCGAGGACTACCGCCACCGCGGCTCACCGGCCGCGCCGACCCCCGCGGGCGAGGGCGACCTCACGGCGCTGGCGGCGACCCGGGGCGCCGTCGTCGACGACTTCGCCGCGTTGTGCGACCACCTCGCCGACGTCCACCCGAGCCGCTACGGGACGCTGCTCGACGGGGTGCGGGCGGTCGGCTGGCGGGGGGTCGCGCCCGTGCCGGACCAGAACGTGGCCCTGCGGCTGGTCGTGCTCGTCGACCGGCTGTACGACCGGTCCCTGCCGGTGGTGGCGACGGGCGAGCCGCTGTCGGTCCTCTTCGACGAGGAGATGCTCCGCGGCGGGTACCGCAAGAAGTACCTGCGGGCGCTCAGCCGCGTGACGGCACTCGCCCGCGAGGCCGCTCCGGCCGTCTGAGCGGGCCGCCGCGACCCCTGCGGCGAGCCGGGACGACACCGGCCCAGGACGGGGCGTGATGTCCGTCCCGTCCGGGTTGGACCCCTCGTGTGCTGGGCACGGCCTCCGACGAGGGCCGGGGGAGCAGGTCCTCGACATGCTGACGAGAGGAGACCTCTCATGATCACGACGCAGGACCTCGACCGGGTGCGTGGCACCACGGTCTACGACACGGACGTGGACAAGATCGGCACCGCGCAGCAGGTGTACCTGGACGACGACACCGGCCAGCCGCAGTGGGTCACCGTGAACACGGGCCTGTTCGGCACCTCGGAGTCGTTCGTGCCGCTGTCGCAGGCCGACATGACCGGTGACGGCCTCCGGGTGCCCTACGACAAGAAGACCGTCAAGGACGCACCGCGCCTGGACGACGACGGCCACATCTCCCCCGAGCAGGAGGAGCAGCTGTACCGCCACTACGAGATCGACCTCCGGGGCGAGACCCCCGCGGCGCGTACGACCGACGTCGACGACCGCGGGACCTACGCGGGCGTGACCACCGGTGACGACGGCATGACAGGCACCGGTACGGCGGGCGCGGCGGGCACGACGGGCACGACGGGCCACGACACCTCCGGCCCCACCACCGACGACGCCATGACGCGCTCGGAGGAGCGGCTCCACGTCGGCACGGAGCAGCGCGAGGCCGGCCGTGCGCGGCTGCGCAAGTACGTGACGCCCGAGCACCAGACGGTCGACGTCCCCGTCACCAGGGAGGAGGTCCGGGTCGAGCGCGAGCCGATCACGGACGCCAACCGCGGCGACGCCCAGGACGGGCCGGCCCTCTCGGAGGAGGAGCACGAGGTGGTCCTGCACGAGGAGCGCCCGGTGGTGGGCACGGAGACCGTGCCCGTGGAGCGCGTCCGCCTCGACAAGGAGACGCACACCGACACCGAGCAGGTGTCGGCCGACGTCCGCAAGGAGCAGATCGAGACCGAGGGCGACGACACCGCACGGCGGTGACGACCGCCGGCTGAGCAGCCCGGCGTGTCGCCTCGCGGGTGCCCCGGGCCCACCGTCCCGGCCGTTTCGGCCGGCGGGGTCCGGGGCACCTCTCGTGGGGGCGCGCAGCGTCCCCGCGGGGCTCGCCGCCCCGGCCGGCCCGACACGACGGAGGCACCCACCGATGGACGAGCCCGGCCAGCGCGACGACGCGGCGGACGCCGCCGACGACGGCACGGCGGAGCACACCTACCGCGACGGGCTCGAGGAGCACACGGCCGCGCCCGCGGCCCCGGGTGCGGAGCGCGAGCCCGCCAGCGCCGCGACCGCGGCCGGGAGCGGCCCGGGCAGCCCGGGAGCCGGGGGTACCAGCGAGGCCGCACCGCACGGCGACGGCACCACGGTCGCCTCGGGCTCCGCACCCGTCGGCCCGGACCGCGACGGGGGTCCGGAGGCGGACGCCGACGAGCCGACCGACGGCGGGAACCCCTCGCCGTCATGACGACGAGGAGGACGACATGACCGACACGACACCGGACGAGCGACCCGACCGGTACGAGACGGGCTCCACGGAGGGCACCCCGGGCGCGCCCGGGGCCGACGAGGAGGCCGCGGACGCCCTGGAGACCGGTTCGCCCGAGGGCACCCCCGGCGCCCCGGACCGCAACGTCCCGCCGCTCGGCCCGGAAGACCCCGAGGAGCGCTGAGGCCCCCGGGCGATCGACGTCACGCGCGCACGTATGCGGCCCGCGGTCCGCGCGACCCGGCCCTGCGGGGCCGGGTCGTCGTGCGTCAGGGGTCAGGCGGTGCGGACGAGCGCCGCGCCCGGGCCCTCCAGCCGCAGCGTGCGCCCCTCGGCGCGGACCGGGCCCCAGTGGCGCTCGACCCGCCCCGTCGCGTGCAGCGGCACCTCCGTCGCGTCGTCGTCGGCGCGCGAGGTGCGCAGCACGACCACGACGCGCCACTCGCCCCGGTGGACGACGAGCCACTCGGGGCGGCCGTCGTCGCGCGTCTCGTCGGGCGGGCCCAGCTCGACGTCGACCTCCGCCAGGTCGTCGTCGGCGAGGTCGGGCTCGCGCCGGCGCAGCGCGACGAGGTCGCGCGTCCACCCGAGCAGGCCGGCGTGGGTCGGCTCCGCCACCTCGTCCCAGGCGAGCACCGACGCGTCGCGAGTCGCCGCGTCCTGCGGGTCCGGCACCTGGTCGGCGTCCCAGCCGTGCTCGGCGAACTCCCGGCGCCGGCCCTCCCGGACCGACTCCGCGAGCGCGGGCTCCTGGTGGTCGGTGAAGAACTGGAACGGCGTGCGGCAGCCCCACTCCTCGCCCATGAAGAGCATCGGGGTGAACGGCGAGGTGAGGACCAGGGCGAGCGAGCCCGCCACCTCGCCCGCGGACAGCCCCGCCGCGGGCCGGTCACCCGTCGCGCGGTTGCCGACCTGGTCGTGGTTGGCGGCGTAGGCGAGGAAGCGGTGCCCCGACGTGCCGGGCGGGACGGGGCGGCCCCAGTCGCCGCCGCGGAAGCTCGAGTGCCGCCCGGCGTGCCAGAAGGCTTCGCGCCACACCGTCCGCAGCACCTCGCCCGAGCCGAAGTCGGCGTAGTAGCCCTGGCGCTCGCCGGTCAGCAGGGCGTGCAGCGCGTGGTGGACGTCGTCGTCCCACTGCGCCGTCATGCCGAGGCCGCCCTCGGTGGTCGGCGTCACCATCACGGCGTCGTTGAGGTCGGACTCCGCGACGAGGGACAACGGGCGCCGCAGCCCGTCGGCGAGGGCGGCGGTCTCCTGCGCGAGCTGGGCGAGCACGTGCCGCTCGGAGTCGTCGACGAGGGCGTGGACCGCGTCCAGGCGCAGCGCGTCGACGTGGAAGTCGCGGAACCAGCGCAGCGCGTTGTCGCAGATCCAGCGCCGGACCTCGGCGGCGCCCTCGCCGTCGAGGTTGACGGCCTGGCCCCACGGGGTGTGGTGCCGGTCGGTGAAGTACGGGCCGAACAGCGACGTGTAGTTGCCGCTGGGTCCCAGGTGGTTGTAGACGCAGTCGAGGCTCACGGCCAGGCCGCGCGCGTGCGCGGCGTCGACGAAGCGCTGCAGCGCCGCCGGCCCGCCGTACGGGTCGTGGACCGCGAACAGGTGGACGCCGTCGTAGCCCCAGCCCCAACGGCCGGGGAATGCCGCGACGGGCATGAGGGCGACCACCTCGACGCCGAGCCCCACGAGGTGGTCGAGCCGCTCGACGGCGGCGTCGAGGGTGCCCTCGGGGGTGAACGTGCCGACGTGCAGCTCGTAGTGCAGCGCGCCGCGGACGTCCCGGCCGCGCCAGTGCTCGTCGGACCAGCGGTGCCGCGAGGGGTCGAAGAGCCGGCTCGGGCCGTGCACGCCGAACGGCTGCCACGCCGAGCGCGGGTCGGGCACCGGATCGCCGCCGTCGACGGCGAACAGGTAGTCGCTGCCGTGCCCGGCGGCGCTCACGGCGAGCTGCCACCAGCCGCCGTCCGCACGCGCCATGGCCCTGGCGGTGCGCGTCCCGTCGTCCGGGCCCGTCGCGTCGCGCACGAGCACGAGGTCGACCGACGTGGCGTCGGGGGCCCAGACGGCGAAGGTGTGGCTCATCGCCTTCGACCCTGCCAGACCCCCGCGGTGCGCGCGAACCTCATGCACGCTCCAGCACGGCCACGGGCAGCCGGTCGAGCAGGTCGGTGAGCGCGACCTGGCCGCCCTCGTGGTCCCGCCCCGTCAGCACGTCGGTCCACGCGCCCTCGGGCAGGACGACGGTGTGCCGGCCCCAGCCGCCGAGCCTGCCGAGCTCACCCGGTCGACGGGTCGCGACGAGGACGACCTCCGGCGCCTCGAGCGGACCCCGGGCGAGGGCGAGCGCGTTGCCGGTGGAGGTGGCGACCGGGGCGTAGCCGGCGTGCTCGCCGGAGAACGCCCCCGGCCGGCGCCGCCTCAGCCGCAGCGCGTGCGCGGTGACGAGGAGCTTCTCGTCGTCCAGGTCGCGCGGCTCGCCGCCGCCGTCGAGGTGGGCGAGCCGGGCCCGCCGGTCGTCGTAGTCGACCGCGCGCCGGTTGTCGGGGTCGACGAGGGAGCGGTCGACGAGCTCGGTGCCCTGGTACACGTCCGGCACGCCCGGCAGCAGCAGCTGCAGCGCCTTCTGCGACAGCGTGAGCACGCGGGTCAGCGGCTGGATGCCCTCGACGAAGGCCGCGACCTCGCCCGCGAGGGCGTCGTCGGCGAGCACACCGCGCGCGAGCTCGAGCACCGCGGTCTCGTACGCCTCGTCGGGCGAGGTCCAGCTCGTGCGCTGCTTGGCCTCGCGCACCGCCTTCTCGAGGTAGCCGTCGAGGCGCTCCGGGCCGATCGGCCACGTCGCGACCAGGGTCTGCCACAGCAGGAGCTCGGTCCCGCCGTCGACGAGGTCGGTGCGCAGCGGCGCCCCCGCCTCGTGCCAGCCGCGGACCGCCTGGACCCAGCGCTCCGGGTCCTCCACGGCCGCGAGCAGCCGGGCACGGGCGTCCTCGCTGCGCTTGGTGTCGTGCGTGGACAGCGTCGTCATGGTCGCGGGCCACGTCGCCGCCATGCGCTCGGCGAAGGCGTGGAGCTCCTCGGGGGAGCAGACCGTCCGGGTGGGGTCGCCGCCCACCTCGTTGACGGCGAGGAAGCGGTGCCAGCGGTAGAACGCCGTGTCCTCCACCCCCTTGGCCATGACGGGCCCGCACGTCTGCTGGAAGCGGACGACGAGCTCGCGCCGCCTCGCGCGCCCGGCCACGCCGCCGGCGTCGTCGCCGCCGTCCTCGCCGAGCAGGTCCTCGCCGAGCACGAGCCGCACGACGAGGTCGAGCGTCGCGTGACGGTCCTCCGCGAGGTGCTCGCGGGCGCGGTGGGCGGCCTCCGCCACCACCGCTCCCGCCTCGGCGTCGGGCGCCTCGCCCGCCACCACGTACGCGCGGTAGCGGTCCATGGCCACGAGCAGCTCCACGACCGACTCGTGCAGCGCCCGGCGGGTGTGGTCGCGCAGGTGGACGTCGTCGGCGCAGATCTCCACGAGCAGGTCGACGAGGCGGTGCACCTCGGCGTAGAGGCTCAGCTCCACGACCTCCCGCTTGGAGGCGTCGACGAGCGGGTGGTACTCCACGAGCTCGCCACCGCCCTGCAGCTCCGCGTGCAGCAGCTGCAGCGGGGCCTCCGCGGACGGGTCGAGCAGCACACCGGTGGTCCGGCGCAGCGTGTCGTAGCCGGTCGTCCCCGCGCACGGCCAGTCCGCCGGCAGACGCTCCTCGCCCTCGAGGATCTTCTCCACGACGACCCACGGCTCGACGGCGCTCCCGCCGAGCGCGGCGCGGGCCCGCCGGGCGCCCTCGCGCAGCCGGCGCAGGTACTGCCGGGGGTCGGCGAGGCCGTCCGGGTGGTCGATGCGGAACCCGTCGAGCACGCCGTCGCCGTACAGGTCGAGGAGCACGCGGTGGGTCGCCTCGAAGACGTCCGGGTCCTCGACGCGGACCGCCGCGAGCGTGTCGACGTCGAAGAACCGCCGGTAGTTGAGCTCCTCGTCGGCGACCCGCCAGTACGCGAGGCGGTACCACTGGCGGTCGACGAGCTGCGCGAGCGGCAGGTCCTCGGTGCCGGCGCGCACCGGCAGCACGTGGTCGTAGTAGCGCAGCACGGTCTCCGAGACGGGTCCGTCGTCCGCGCCGACGGGCACCTCGACCGTGTCGACGGACAGCTCGCCGGAGTCGAGGACGTCGCCGATGCGCGCACCGAGCACGGGCATGAGGACCGCCCGGGCCGGCACGGTCCAGTCCACGTCGAGCCAGCGTGCGTAGGGCGAGCCGGGCCCGTCGCGCAGCACCGACCACATCGCGCGGTTGTGCCACAGCGGGGTCGGCACGGCCATGTGGTTCGGCACGACGTCGGCGACCAGGCCCATGCCGCGCCGGTGCACCTCCGCCGCGAGCGCGCGCAGGCCCGCCTCGCCGCCCAGCTCCACGTTGACGCGCGAGTGGTCCACGACGTCGTAGCCGTGCGTGCTGCCCGGGGTGGCCTGCAGCACGGGGGAGAGGTAGACGTGCGACACCCCGAGGTCGTCGAGGTGGTCGACGGCGGCGAGCGCCTCGGCGAAGCCGAACTCCGGGCGCAGCTGCAGGCGGTACGTGCTGAGGACCGGGCGCGCTGCCGCGCCCTCCGCCGCGACGGCCGCGCTCACCGCTGCCGTGCCTGGTCGCTGCGCAGCACGACGACGGAGCGCGAGGCGACGTCGCACACCTGGTGCGGCTGCAGCCGCGGCAGCCGCGCGGCGTCGCGGCCGCTGGACAGCCGCCGGGACTCCGCGAAGCCGGTCGTGTACGAGTGCGTGCGGGGCGGCAGGTGCGTGGGGTCGGACGTGTCGACGACCACGTGCCAGCGGTCGCCGTAGGCCGCACCGGGCAGCGTGAACGACAGGTCCTCGGCCGAGGCGTTGAACAGCATGAGGAAGCTGTCGTCCACGATGCGCTCCCCGCGGGCGTCGGGCTCCTCGATCGCCTCGCCGTTGAGGAACACCATGACGCTCTGGGCGTAGCCGGTGTGCCAGTCGTCCTGGGTCATGCGAGCGCCGTCCAGCCGCAGCCACTCGAGGTCCCCCAGACGGTCGTCGCCGGGGTCGGTGTCGCCGGAGAAGAACCGGCGGCGGCGGAACACGGGGTGCCCGTTGCGCATCGCGACGAGCCGGCGCGTGAACTCCAGCAGGAGCTCCTGCCACTCGTCGAGCTCCCAGTCCATCCACGTGACGGGGTTGTCCTGGCAGTAGCCGTTGTTGTTGCCGCCCTGGCTGCGGGCGAGCTCGTCGCCGTGCAGGAGCATGGGCACGCCCTGGCTCAGCAGCAGCGTGACGAGGAAGTTGCGGTGCTGCTTCTCCCGCAGCGCGGTGACGACCGGGTCCTGCGTCGGGCCCTCCTCGCCGCAGTTCCACGAGCGGTTGTGGCTCTCGCCGTCGTTGCCGCCCTCGCCGTTGTCGTCGTTGTGCCGCTCGTTGTACGACACGAGGTCGCGCATCGTGAAGCCGTCGTGGGCGGTCACGAAGTTGATGCT
This sequence comes from Aquipuribacter sp. SD81, assembly GCF_037153975.1. NCBI lineage: Bacteria > Bacillati > Actinomycetota > Actinomycetes > Micrococcales > Intrasporangiaceae > Aquipuribacter > Aquipuribacter sp. SD81. The sequence goes on along the minus strand of NZ_JBBAYJ010000020.1, from coordinate 53,027 downwards.
GGCGATCGGCTTGCGGCCGGAGTGGGCGTACAGGTCGCTGGAGCCGGTGATGCGGCTCGCGAACTCCCCGAGCGAGCCCGACTCCCCGCGCCAGAAGTCGCGGACGGTGTCGCGGTAGCGGCCGTTCCACTCCGTCCACAGCGGCGGGAAGTTGCCGACCTGGTAGCCGCCCTCGCCGATGTCCCACGGCTCGGCGATGAGCTTGGTCTGGCTGATCACCGGGTCCTGCTGCACGAGGTCGAAGAAGGCGCTCAGGCGGTCGACCTCGTGGAACTGGCGCGCCAGCGTCGCGGCGAGGTCGAATCGGAAGCCGTCGACGTGCATCTCCGTCACCCAGTACCGCAGCGAGTCCATGATGAGCTGCAGCACGTGCGGGTGCCGCATGAGCAGGCTGTTACCGGTGCCGGTGGTGTCGTAGTAGAACTTCTTGTCCTCGTCGACGAGGCGGTAGTACGCGCCGTTGTCCAGGCCGCGGAACGCGAGCGTCGGGCCCTGCTGGTTGCCCTCGGCGGTGTGGTTGTAGACGACGTCGAGGATGACCTCGATGCCCGCGGCGTGCAGCGCCTTCACCATGCCCTTGAACTCCTGCACCTGCTGGCCGCGCTGGCCGGTGGAGGAGTACTCGTTGTGGGGGGCGAAGAAGCCGATCGTGTTGTAGCCCCAGTAGTTGCGCATGCCGCGCTCCTGCAGGTGGCTGTCCTGCACGAACTGGTGCACGGGCATGAGCTCGACGGCCGTGATCCCGAGGTCGAGCAGGTGGTCGATCATGACCGGGTGCGCCATGCCGGCGTACGTGCCGCGGATCGACTCCGGGATGTCCGGGTGCTGCTGCGTCATGCCCTTGACGTGGGCCTCGTAGATGACCGTCTCGTGGTACTGCCGGCGCGGCGGGCGGTCGTTGCCCCAGTCGAAGAACGGGTTGACGACGACGGAGTGCATCGTGTGCAGCCGGGAGTCCAGGCGCTGGATGCGGTTCTCGTCCTTGCCGAAGCGGTAGCTGAACAGCGACTCGTCGCCGTCCGTCATGCCCTCGATCGCCTTGGCGTACGGGTCGAGCAGCAGCTTGCTGGGGTTGCAGCGCAGGCCCTGCGAGGGGTCGTAGGGCCCGTGCACCCGGAAGCCGTAGCGCTGCCCGGGCTGCACGCCCGGCAGGTAGCAGTGCCACACGAACCCGTCGGCCTCGGGCAGGGCGATCCGCTCGCGCTCGCGCCTGGCGTCGTCGAGCAGGCAGAGCTCGACCTTGGTCGCGACCTCCGAGAAGACGGCGAAGTTGGTACCCGTCCCGTCGTAGGTGGCTCCCAACGGGTAGGGGGAGCCGGGCCACACGTCCATGTCACGTCCTTCCGCCGCGCGGGGAGTGCGCGGGCTGCCCAGTCAACACGACCCGGGCGGTGGTCGCGCCCGCTGGCGGCCCGGCGGCAGGGCCTGCCGGCTGTGCTACGGCGGCGCCCCCCGCGGTCGCTCCGAGGACGGCCGTGGCCGCCGTGCCGGACCGGCGGCGGGTCAGGCGTCGGCGACGGCGCGGGCGAGGAGGACCTCGGTCTGCCGCCGGCCGAGGGGCGTCGTCCCGAGCCCACCCGCCCCGTCCAGCCGGGAGGCGAGGAACGCGTCCGCGACCGGCGTCGGGGCGCCCTGCGCGAGCAGGGCGGCCTGGAGCGTGACGGCGAGGCGCTCGACGAGCCAGCGGGCGGCGCCGGCCACGGCGCCGCGGTCCTGCCGGGCCTCGGCCGCCGCCTGCCGGAGCAGGTCCGCACCCGCGGTGAGCGCCGCGTCGAGGCGGGGGGAGGCGCCGCGGGCGCGCTCGTAGACCCCGTCGAGGGCGTCGACCGCCTCGCCGGCCCACGGGGCGGCGAGGACGTCGACGACGTGGACGGCGAGGCCGTGCGCGGTCGCGCCCGACAGCACGGCGGTGGCCTCGCGCTGCAGGCGTGCCACCGGTGCCGTCCCGTCCCAGGCCGCCGGGCCGAGCAGCTCGGCGGCCTCGGTCGTCACCTGCGGCGCCCGCCGCGACAGGTGCGCGGCCAGGACGGGGGCCGCGAGCCGGAGGAACGGCTCCTCGCCCGCGTCCAGGGCGGCGGCGAGCGCGAGCTGCGACGTGGTCGCGGCCTCGCTCTCGAGGGCCACGTCGGCGAGCACGGTGCGGACCAGCGGCAGGGTGTCGAGGGGACCCGCGCCGCGCACGCTCCGCCGGCAGTGGTGCACGGCGCGCCACAGCGCGCCGCGCACCACGCCGGCAGCGAGGGCCGCCGCGTCGAGGGCCTGCGTCCGCTCGAGCGCGGACGGGTCGTGCTGCTCGAGGCGGACGGCCCACGACTCGTGGAGCTCGGCGTCGCCCACCGGCCAGGCCGTGCGGGCGCTGCCCGGGCGCAGGCGCAGCATGCGTGCGCCGTTCGGGGAGCCGTCGGGCAGGCGCCGGGGCACGAGGAACAGGGCGGGACCGTCCTCGGTGACCGCGCGAACGACGAGCACGTCCGCGTCGGCGTTGCCGACGAACCACTTGCGCCCGCTCACGCGCCAGGTCGGGCCGCCCTCGACCGGTCCGCCGAGCCGCGGGACGGCGTCCGCCTCGGCGCGACCGGCCGGGTCGCTGCCGCCGCGCTCGGACAGCGCGAGCCCCGCCACGACGGTCGGGACCGCTCCCGCCCGCCGGGTCGAGCCGTCGGCCGGGCGCCCGGCGAGCCGCGGCAGCCACGTGCCCGCGGCGGCGGTGCCGGCGACCGCGGCGACCGCCGCGTGGTGCGTGCTCGCGCTCATCGCGGCGGAGCCGCTCACCTGCGCCCACACCTGCAGCGCCGCGGCCCGTCTCAGGTGGCCCGACGCCTCGGCGGCCGCGAGCGGACGGCCGGTGAGGCCGGCCCGGGCGCCGTCGCGCAGCAGAGGGCGCCAGGCCGGGTGGTGCACGACGCGGTCCACCCGCTCGCCGGCGAGGTCGACGCTCTCCAGGCGGGGGCGCGTCGCCTCGACCTCGGAGGCGACGTCCTGGGTGGCGCGGGCACCCGCGTGGCGGCCCAGCTCGTGCAGCGCCGGCAGCAGCTGCTCCCCACCGAGCCGCGCGACGGTCTCGACGAGCGCGGGGTCGGCGGCCACGAGGTCGGTGTCGTCCGGACGGGAGACCACGGGCGGGCCGCCGTCGCCGCGCCCGCGGCTCGCCGCCGCCGCCCGGAGGTCGATGACGTGCTCGGTCCCGGGGCGGAGGTCGCGGCGGGTGCGTGGCTCCGGGGGCATGCGCGTGCGTCACCTCCGACCGGTCGTCGTCTCGGCGCGCCGGCTGGGGAGGGGACGTGCGCGCGGGCTTGGGGGCGTGGGGAGACAGTAGACGACCGGTGTGCCCGCGCGCGGGGCCCGGACCGGTGCCGTCCCCGTGGCGGCCGGTCAGCCGGCGAGGGCGAAGGAGAGCAGGAACCCGACCGCCGTGGCGAGCGCGTTGAGGGGTCGGCCGTGCTCGAAGGCCTCCGGCATGAGCGTGTCGGCGAGGGAGGCGAGGACGGCGCCGCCCGCGAAGGAGAGGGCGACGGCCAGCACGCGCGGGTCGGCCCCGGACAGCAGGGCGTAGCCCGCGACGACGGCGAGCGTGAGCAGCACGGCGGCCGCGGTCCACGTGAGCAGCACCGTGCGCACGCTGCTGCCGCCGGCCCGCATGGCGACCGCCCCGACCAGGGCCTCCGGCAGGTTGGAGGCGAAGATCGCCACGAGCAGCGCCGCGGAGCCGGCGACCGACCCGGAGGCGACGAGGGAGACCCCGAGGGCGAGGTTCTCCGGCACGCCGTCGAGCGTCACCGCGGCGAGCAGGGCGAGGCCGACGCCCGCGCCCACCCCGGCCGCGGGCCGGCCGACGCCGTCGTCCGGCGCGAGCTCGGCGACCTTGTCGCGCTGCGGAGCGGTGGCCGGTGCGAGCGCCTCGGCCGCCCGGTCACCGAGCGCGTCGGCACCCGGGACGGCGTCGGGCTGGCCGGAGCGACGCAGCACCATCGCGTCCAGCGCCGAGCTGACGACGACGAAGACGACGGCCCCGGAGAGGAGCCCGCCGCCGGCGAGGGCCAGACCGCCCTCCTCGACCGCGTCGGGGAAGAGCTCGAAGGCGGCTGTCATGCTGGCGTGGCGTCCGGCCTGTCAAGGCCTGCTGTGGCGCTCACGCCCTCCCGGCGAGGGCGACGCGGTCCGGACGGTCCGGACGGTCCGGCCGCGCGTCGCGGCCGGTGGCGTCGACGGGCACCCAGCGGCGGGACCACGTCGCGAGCCGCAGGACCGCGCACGCGCAGACGAGCAGCAGCAGGGCCGTGAACCACGTGCCCTCCAGCCAGTCCCACACCTCGAGCGGGCGCGCGTCGTACACGAGCGGCCAGTAGAGGAAGGGCGCCTGCAGGAAGAAGGCGGCAGCCACCGCGAGGTTGGTCCACCACGCCCAGCGCCGGTCCGTGAGCAGTGCGAGCGACATCGCGATGAGGGCGAGCAGCGCGACGGCGGCGCCGGGCGCGAGGCTGTCGACCGCGAGGCCCGTGCCCCGGGTCGAGCGGTAGACCTGCAGGGTCGTCGACATGAGCCAGGCGGCGACGCCGGCGGCGGCGGCCGTCCGGGAGAGGATTCTGTTCATGCCGTCGAGGCTGCTCCGGGCGGCTTGGGCCCGGCTTGCGCGCCGCTTGGGCGGGTGGTGACCGACGGGGCCGCCGGGACGACGACGGCCCCTGCCCTGCGTGTACTCGCAGGTCAGGGGCCGTTTCGTGCTGGTGGGCGATACTGGGTTCGAACCAGTGACCTCTTCCGTGTCAAGGAAGCGCGCTACCACTGCGCCAATCGCCCTCTGTGAGAGGTGGAGACGGGATTCGAACCCGTGTACACGGCTTTGCAGGCCGTTGCCTCGCCTCTCGGCCACTCCACCACGTGCCGGCACCCGCGACGAGTGCCACCGTGCGGGACGGCTCAGAGCGGACGACGGGACTCGAACCCGCGACCCTCACCTTGGCAAGGTGATGCGCTACCAACTGCGCTACGTCCGCATGCTGCTCGGGGTGGCCCCCGGGCGTGCTGAGAAGATTAGCCCAGGCCTCGGGGGAGGCCAAACCCGCAGGTCGGGTGCCCTCAGGCCGTGAGACGCGCGACCACGTCGTCGAGGTCCATGTGCTGCTGCTCGGCCCCGCTCGGGACCACCGCGAGCGTCCGGCCGACGAAGAGGCGCAGGTCGTCGGCGTCGGCGTGCAGGACCGCACGGCCGTCGGGGGAGGAGAGCGCGAGGACGACGATGTCGCCGTCGGTGCCCCGCGACGGCCAGACGTGCACGTCGCCGAGGCCGCTCGCCTTCTCCAGGCCCTCCACGAGGAGGTCGCGGGCGAAGACCCACTCGACCGAGGTCTCGCCGTCGCCGCCGCGGAACAGGGCGCGCACCGCGTAGGGGTCGGAGGCGGAGTACCGCAGCGACACCGGCAGCGGCACGGGGCCGGAGTCGGGGACGACCAGACGCAGGGTGACCTCGACGTCCACGTCCACCTTGTGCTTCTCGACCACGGGTCTCTCCTCCTGGTGGGTCGTCCGGCGCGCCGTCCGACTGCCCTGCTGCGGTAGGTCCGACGTTCCCGCGTCAGGGCGCGCGCAAACATCCCCCGCGACGCGCGCTCACCCGGACGGCGCACCGCGCGCCACCCGTCCGCAGGCCGTCGGCACCCACCGTGAGCAGGCGCACACCCTCGCCGCCGTACCCTGGCACGGTGGGGCCTCCTACCGGGCCCGGCGCACGCACAGCGGCCCGGGCCGACGACGGCGCTGTCGGGCGCGGGCCGGGACCGGGCCCGGACGACGTCCCGGCCCACGACCGCCGCCACGGCTACGCCCTGCCGGGGCAGGCCCTGCACCCCCGGGTCGCCCGCGCCCGCCGGCGCTTCCGCCGGCTGTCGGCCCGGGTGCGGCTCGTGCGCCGCCGGGTGCGCCGTACGCCGGCCGGACGGATCGGCTGGCGGCTGGGGGTGGGCCTGGTCGGTGGGGTGCTGCTCGTCGCGGGCGTCGTCATGATCCCGGGACCCGGGCAGGGGTGGGCGACGGTTTTCCTCGCCCTGGCGATCCTGTCGACGGAGTTCGGCTGGGCGCAGCGCGTGCGCCACGGCCTGTGGGTGCGCCTGGTGGAGGCCCGCCGTCACTACGCCGCGAACTCGCCCCGAAGGCGCGCGGTCCTCGGCACCGCGGTCGCGCTCGTCACGCTCGTTGCGCTCGCCCTCGCCCTGTGGGTGGGTCTGCTCGTGACCGGCGCGCCGTCGTGGCTGCCCGGTCCGGTCCGCGACGTGCTCGACCGCGTCCCCGGCGTCGGCTGACCACCCGGCCGGGAGGCCGCTACGGGGCGTGCGCGCGGCTGCCCGCGCATCCCCTACGATGCTCCCGGCGGCCGTGACCGGGCCGCCCGCGGGCGGTTAGCTCAGTTGGTAGAGCACGTCGTTCACACCGACGGGGTCGCTGGTTCGAGTCCAGTACCGCCCACCCTCACCACAGCTCCGGCGGGATGTCCGTGCCCGTCGACGGGAGCCCGCCGTCCGGGACGTCGCGCCGGGGTCCGGAGCCGCGCCGCGTCGTCGTCTGCCGCACCCGGCGTCCCCACGCGACCGGCGGCCCGACGAGCACGCCCCGCCAGCCGGTGCGGCCGGCGCGCAGCCGCACGAGCGAGGAGCGCTCGGGGCCTCCCGGCACGTAGCGCGGCAGCCGCCACGCCGACACGGGCCACGACGGCAGCCCGAGCAGACGCAGCGCCCGGTCGAGGCGCTCGGACTCGATGTGCTCGGTGGGGTCGCGCTCCTCGGCGAGCTCGTCGGCGAGGGCGTCGGCGCGCCGCGCCGCACCGAAGGTGGCGGCGACCGCCGACGTGTGCTCCACGCCGGTGGGCTCGTCGAGCAGCTCCTCGTCGACCACCGACGGGTCGCTGCGGTAGCGCAGCGGCTGCTCCGCGCCGGGCGGCCACACGAGCAGCTCCAGCAGCCGGTCCCGGACGACCTCCGCCGCGAGGGTCGCGGACCCCCCGGCGGCCAGCGCCGTGCCGACGGCCTCGAGGTCGCGCCCGCCGGCGGCGACGAAGGTGCACGCGCCGGACGGCACGGCCACGACGTCGTCGCCCTCCTGCGGACCCACCCAGCCGGAGAAGCCGAGACCGGCGAGACGGGTGAGCACCGTGTCGCGCGGGGCGCGCACGACGAGCGCGCGGTAGCTGTAGCCCGTCGGGCCGCCGACCTCGCCGCCGCCGGCGGGCACCGCACCGATGACCATGACGGCAGTCTGCTCCTCCGGGCCGTCCGGCGGGGTCGGGGCGCTCCCTACACTCGGCCGGTGCCCGCCGAGCCCGCTGCCCCCGACCTCGCCGGCCGGCCCGGCTCCGGGGCCGGCTCCGGGACCGACCCGGAGGTCGAGCCGGACGTCGAGACGGACGTCGGCGCCGCGCTCGAGGTGCTGCGACGCGTGTGGGGCTACGACGCGTTCCGTCCGGGCCAGCGCGAGGTCGTCGAGCACGTCGTCGCCGGGGGCGACGCGCTCGTCCTCATGCCCACCGGCGGCGGGAAGTCGCTGTGCTACCAGGTGCCGGCTCTCGTGCGCGACGGCACGGCCGTGGTCGTGAGCCCCCTCATCGCGCTCATGCACGACCAGGTCGAGGCGCTGCGCACCGCGGGCGTGCGCGCGGGGTTCCTCAACTCCACCCTCGAGCCGCACGAGCGCCGGGCGGTCGAGGACGCCTTCGTGACCGGCGGGCTCGACCTGCTCTACCTCGCACCCGAGGCGCTGCGCGGCCGGAACGTGCTCGACCTGCTCGGCCGCGGGCGCATCTCCCTCTTCGCGATCGACGAGGCGCACTGCGTCGCGCAGTGGGGCCACGACTTCCGCCCCGACTACCTCGGCCTGTCGGTGCTCCACGAGCGCTGGCCGGACGTGCCACGCATCGCCCTGACCGCCACCGCCACCGCCGAGACACGGCGGGAGATCGTCGAGCGGCTGCAGCTCGGCGGCGCGCGCCAGTTCGTCGCGAGCTTCGACCGGCCCAACATCCGCTACCGGGTGGTGCCCAAGGCCGAGCCCCGACGGCAGCTGCTCGACCTGCTGCGTACCGAGCACCCCGGCGACGCCGGCATCGTCTACTGCCTGTCGCGCGCGTCCGTGGAGCGCGTCGCGGAGCAGCTGGCGGACGCCGGCGTGCCGGCCCTGCCGTACCACGCCGGCCTCGACGCGGCGACGCGCTCGGCGAACCAGCGGCGGTTCCTGCGCGAGGACGGCGTCGTGATGGTCGCGACCATCGCCTTCGGCATGGGCATCGACAAGCCCGACGTGCGCTTCGTCGCCCACCTCGACCTGCCGAAGTCCGTCGAGGGCTACTACCAGGAGACCGGCCGTGCGGGCCGTGACGGGCTGCCCGCCACGGCGTGGCTCGCCTACGGGCTCGCCGACGTCGTGCAGCAGCGCCGCATGATCGACACCTCCGACGCCGACCAGGTGCGGCGGCGGGCGATGGCGGCCCACCTCGACGCCATGCTCGCCCTGTGCGAGACGGCCACGTGCCGTCGCGTGCAGCTGCTCGCGTACTTCGGCGAGCAGACGGGGCCGTGCGGCAACTGCGACACGTGCCTGGAGCCGCCGGAGACGTGGGACGGGACCGTCGCGGCGCAGAAGCTGCTGTCGACGGTCCTGCGCCTGCAGCGGGAGCGGGGGCAGGCCTTCGGGGCGGGCCAGTCGATCGACATCCTGCTCGGGCGCGACACCGCGAAGGTCGCCCAGCACGGCCACGACCGCCTCAGCACCTTCGGCATCGGTGCGGACCTGAGCGAGCCCGCGTGGCGCGGGGTGGTGCGGCAGCTGCTCGCGCAGGGCGTGCTGGGGGTGACGGGGGAGTACGGCGTCCTCGGCCTCACCGAGGCGAGCGGGCCGGTCCTGCGCGGCGACCGGCAGGTGCTGCTGCGGCGTGAGCAGCCGCCCAGCGGCGGTCGCGCCCGCTCGCGCGGCGGTCGGTCCGGGGCCGAGCAGCCGGCGCTGCCCGCCGGCGCGCAGGAGGTGTTCGAGCGGCTGCGGGCGTGGCGGGCGCAGGCGGCGAAGGAGCGGGGCGTGCCGGCCTACGTCGTGTTCCACGACGCGACGCTGCGCGAGGTGGCGACCCTGCGGCCAGGGACCGTCGAGGAGCTGCGGCAGGTGAGCGGCGTCGGAGAGGCGAAGCTCGCCACCTACGGCGAGGGCCTGCTGGCCGCCGTCGCCGAGGCCGGGGCCGGGGCCGGGGCCGACGAACCGGACCACGGGCCGGCCGACGAGCCGGCCGACGAGCCGGCCGACGAGCGGGTCGACCAGGTGTGGGCCGGACCGGACCCGTCGTGAACCGGCGTATGCCCCCGGTATGACCCCACGCGGCGCGGCACCGTCCTGTCACCGACCGCGGGCGAGGACGGCCCGTCCGTCGCCACTACCGTTGCGCCCATGACCGAGCCCGCCCCCGCCGCGACCCCCGCGACCGCCGCCGAGGCGCTCGAGGCGGCCGGCACCCTGACCAAGGACGTCGTGGTCGCGCGCGTCGACGGGGTCCTCCGCGACCTCGACCACCCCCTCGCCGGCGGCGAGCAGGTCGAGGCCGTCACCACCGCGAGCGAGGAGGGTCTGGCCGTGCTCCGGCACTCCGCGGCGCACGTGCTCGCGCAGGCCGTCCAGCAGCTGCGCCCGGACGCGCGCCTCGGTATCGGCCCGCCCGTCCGCGACGGCTTCTACTACGACTTCGACGTCGCCGAGCCGTTCACCCCGGACGACGTCAAGGCGCTGGAGAAGACGATGCAGCGCATCGTCAAGGAGGGGCAGACCTTCCGCCGCCGCGTCGTCACCGAGGACGAGGCCCGCGCCGAGCTCGCCGCCGAGCCGTACAAGCTCGAGCTGATCGGACTCAAGGGCCCGGACGCCGCCGGCGCGGTCGAGGGCGCCGACGCCGAGGTCGGCGGGGCCGAGCTCACCATCTACGACAACGTCCGCCGCGGCGGCGAGGTCGCGTGGAAGGACCTGTGCCGCGGCCCGCACGTGCCGAGCACCCGCGTGCTCGCCAACGGGTGGAAGCTCATGCGCACCGCCGCCGCCTACTGGCGCGGCAGCGAGAGGAACCCGCAGCTGCAGCGGGTGTACGGCACGGCCTGGCCGACCAAGGAGGAGCTCACCGCCTACACCGAGCGCCTCGCGGAGGCCGAGCGGCGCGACCACCGCCGCCTCGGGGTCGACCTCGACCTGTTCAGCTTCCCCGACGAGATCGGCTCCGGCCTCGCCGTCTTCCACCCCAAGGGCGGCATCGTCCGGCGCGAGATGGAGGACTACTCCCGGCGCCGGCACGAGGAGGCGGGCTACGACTTCGTCTACTCCCCGCACATCACCAAGGCCGCGCTGTTCCAGACCTCCGGTCACCTCGACTGGTACGCCGAGGGCATGTACCCGCCCATGCAGATGGACGAGGAGCGCGCCGCCGACGGCACCGTCCGCAAGCAGGCGCAGGACTACTACCTCAAGCCCATGAACTGCCCCATGCACGACCTGATCTTCCGCAGCCGCGGCCGGTCGTACCGCGAGCTCCCGCTGCGGATGTTCGAGTTCGGCACGGTGTACCGCTACGAGAAGTCCGGCGTCGTGCACGGCATGACCCGCGCGCGCGGCTTCACCCAGGACGACGCCCACATCTTCTGCACCCGGGACCAGATGAAGGGCGAGCTCGCGAGCCTGCTCACCTTCGTGCTGCAGCTGCTCAAGGACTACGGCCTCGACGACTTCTACCTCGAGCTGTCGACCCGCAACCCGGACAAGTCCGTCGGCGACGACGCGACGTGGGAGGAGGCGACCCGCACGCTGGAGGAGGTCGCCACCGCCTCCGGCCTCGACCTCGTCCCGGACCCAGGCGGCGCCGCGTTCTACGGCCCCAAGATCTCCGTGCAGGCCCGCGACGCCATCGGCCGCACGTGGCAGATGTCGACGATCCAGCTCGACTTCAACCTGCCCGAGCGCTTCGAGCTGGAGTACCAGGCCGCCGACGGCACCCGGCAGCGACCCGTCATGATCCACCGGGCGCTGTTCGGCTCGATCGAGCGGTTCTTCGCCGTGCTCACCGAGCACTACGCCGGTGCCTTCCCCCCGTGGCTGGCTCCCGTCCAGGTGGTCGGCATCCCCGTCACCGACGAGCACGTGCCGTACCTCCGCGAGGTCGCGGCGCGGCTGCGGGCGGAGGGGGTGCGCGTGGAGGTCGACGCGTCCGACGACCGCATGCCCAAGAAGATCCGCACGCACACGAAGCAGAAGGTGCCGTTCCTGCTCATCGCCGGCGACGACGACATGGGCGCCGGGTCGGTGTCGTTCCGCTTCCGCGACGGCTCGCAGGAGAACGGCGTCCCCGTCGACGCCGCCGTCGCCCGGGTCGTCGAGGCGATCCGCACGCGGGTGCAGGTCTGAGCGGCGTGCCCCCGGAGGAGCCGGCCGGACCCGCCCCGGGCGGGGGTGCGGTCGACCCCGGCTCGCTCGCCGGCGTCTCCGACGGCTTCGAGCGGCTGTGGACGCCGCACCGGTGGGCGTACCTCGCGGGGGAGAACAAGCCCGGCGACGACTCCGAGCAGCAGTGCCCGTTCTGCCGCGCGCCGACCCTGAGCGACGCCGACGGCCTCGTCGTGGCGCGCGGAGAGCACGCCTTCGCCGTGCTCAACCTCTACCCGTACAACCCCGGGCACCTGCTCGTGTGCCCCTACCGCCACGTCGCGGACTACACGGACCTCACCGACGACGAGGTCGCCGGCGTCGCCTCGCTCACCCGCTCGGCCATGCGGGTGCTCCGCGAGGTGTCGTCCCCGCACGGGTTCAACCTCGGCATGAACCAGGGCCCGGTCGCGGGCGCCGGGGTCGCCGCGCACCTGCACCAGCATGTCGTCCCGCGCTGGGGCGGCGACAGCAACTTCCTGCCGATCGTCGCGCAGACCAAGGCCGTGCCCGTCCTGCTCGCCGACACCCGGCGCATGCTCGCCGAGGCGTGGGAGGGCGCGTGCTAGCCCGACGGCTGCGGGGGACCGTGCGAGCCGTCATGACCGTCCCCGGCCGCGGCCTCGTGGCGCTCGGGGTCGGCCCCGACGCCGTGACGGTGGTCGGCACCGTCGGGGTCGTCGTCACCGCCTTCGCGCTGTGGCCGGCCGGCCGGCTGGAGCTGGGGGCGTGGCTGCTCTTCGGCTTCGCGATGTTCGACAGCCTCGACGGGACGGTCGCCCGGCTGTCGGGCCGCAGCACCCGCTGGGGCGCGTTCCTCGACTCCACGCTCGACCGGGTCGCCGACGCGAGCATCTTCGGCGCGCTCGCCATCTGGTTCCACCTCCAGGGCGACACGGTCGGGCTCGTGCTCGCGGTCCTCGTCGTGGGGGCCGGCGCGCTCGTGCCGTACGCCCGCGCGAAGGCCGAGAGCATGGGCGTCGCGGCCGACAACGGGCTCGCCGAGCGCGGCGACCGGCTCGCCCTCGGCATCACCGCGACGTGGTCGGTGCAGGCGCTCGGGGTGCCGGTGGTCGTGCTGCACGCCGTCCTCGCCCTCCTGCTGCTCGCGAGCCTCGTCACCACCGCGCAGCGCGCCGCGCGCGTCCGGCGAGCGCTCGGCTCCTCGCCCGCGGTCGACCCGAGCGACCTGCCCGCCGGACGGTGAGCCGCACCGGTCCCGGTCGCGGGCGCTCCCCGGGCGCGCGGCTGTCCGAGCGCGTCGGCGCCTGGGGGTACCTGCTCGCGTGGCGGGTCGTGCGGCTGCTGCCGGAGGCCACGGCGTACCGGCTCGCCGACGCCGTCGCGGACCTCGTCGCCCGCCGCGACGGCCGCGGTGTCCGCCGCCTGCGGGCCAACCTGGCGCGGGCGCTGCCGGGAGGACAGGTGCCGGAGCCGCTCGTGCGCGAGGCCGTCCGGTCCTACCTGCGCTACTGGTGCGACGCCTTCCGCCTGCAGGACTGGGACCGCGAGCGTGTCGTCGGCACCGTCACCACCGAGGGCCCGGACCTGCTGCCGGAGGCGGTTGCGAGCGGGCGCGGCGCGGTCGTCGCGCTCGCCCACCTCGGCAACTGGGACCACGCCGGGGCCTGGGCGCACCACGTGCTGGCCCCCGTGACGACCGTCGCGGAGCGGCTGCGCCCGGCGAGCGTCTACGACCGCTTCGTCCGCTACCGGCAGGCGCTCGGCATCCGGGTGCTCGCCCACGACGATCCGGAGGTCACCGCGACCCTGCTCGCCGAGCTGCGTCGTGGCGGGCTCGTGTGCCTGCTGGCCGACCGGGACCTCTCGCGGCGCGGGGTCGCCGTCGACCTGCTGGGCGAGCCGGCCCACCTCGCGGCGGGGCCGGCCGTGCTCGCCGGCCGGACCGGCGCGCTGCTGCTGCCCGTCGGGCTCACGTACCGCCCGGACCACCGCTCGCCGTCCGGCTACGGGCTGCGCATCCGGTTCCACGACGCCGTCGAGGTGCCCGACGACGCCCCGGAGACCGTCCGTCGGGCCACGGCACAGGTCGCCCACGCGCTGGGGGAGAGCATCCGCGGCACGCCGGCCGACTGGCACATGCTCCAGCGGGTGTTCGCCGCCGACGTCGAGCCCCGACCGGACGCGTCCGACGCGGCGGCGGGCCCGTGAGCGCGGCCGCGCCGCCGGCCGGGCGGCTCGCCGTCGGCCTGCTGTGCCCGTACGACCTCGACGTGCCCGGCGGGGTCCGCGAGCAGGTGCTCGGGCTCGCCGGGGCGCTCGCGGCCCGCGGGCACCGTGTCGAGGTGCTCGGCCCGCGGTCCGGGCCCGGGGCCGTGGCCGGCGTCGCCGAGGGGGTCGCCGTCCGTGACGCCGGGCGGGTGGTCGCGGTCCCCACCAACGGCTCGACCGCGCGGCTGGCCGTCGGACCCGCGGCGCGGGCGGAGGCGGCCGACTGGGCCGCCGACGGCGGCTTCGACGTCGTGCACGTCCACGAGCCGGTCCCGCCGGGCATCGGCCACTCCGCCCTGCGCCGGCTCGCGCGGGCCGGCGGATCGCGGCCGGCGGTGGCGGCCACCGTCCACGTGAGCATCGCCCCGGGACCGGCCGGGCGGTCCCGGGCCCTGCGGGGCGCGGCCCGGCACGTCGGGGCGGTGCTGCGGGGCGTCGACGTGCTGAGCGCCGTCAGCGAGCACGCCCGGCGCACGGTCGTCGACCACCTGGGGCGCAGCGCGCTCGTGGTGCCGAACGGCGTCGACGTCGGCGGGTGGGCGCGCACCCCGCGGCAGCGGGCCGGGCCACCGACCGCCGTGGTGGTCGGCCGGGCCGACGAGCCGCGCAAGGGTGTCGACGTGCTCCTCGCCGCGTGGCCGGGGGTGCGCTCGCGCGTACCCGGGGCCCGGCTCGTCGTGGTCGGACCACGTGGTGGGGCCGCAGGGGGTCTGCCGCCCGGCGCGAGCGCGGTCGGGGCGGTAGGGGAGGGGGAGAAGCGCCGCCTCGTGGCCGGCGCCGACGTGCTCGTCGCCCCCCACCGTGGCGGGGAGAGCTTCGGCCTCGTCCTCGTCGAGGCCATGTCGGTCGGCACGGCGGTCGTCGCCTCCGACCTGCCCGCCTTCCGCGACGTCCTCGCCGGGACGGGAACGCTCGTGCCCCCGGGGGAGCCCGGCGCCCTCGCCGACGCCGTCGTCCGGGTGCTGCTGCGCGGTCCGGCTCGGGACCGCGCGGCGGCGACCCGGGCGCGTGACTTCGACTGGCCGGTGGTCGTCGAGCGGTGGGAGCACGCGTACGACCTCGCGGTCCGGCTCCGTCACGACCCCGACGGCCGGGTCCTCGTGGCCGAGGAGCTGGGTCGGCGGGCCGCGGCGGTGCGGGACCTCGCGCGCGCGGCGCTCGCGGTGGGTCTGCACGACGACGACGGGCACGTGCTCCGCCTTCTCGCCGAGGCCGGCGGCCTGGCGCGCGAGGAGGCCGAGGCGGGACGAGCCGACGGCGCGCTCGCCCTCGACGCGCACAACCGCGCCACAGCGCTGTGCCGGGACCCCCGGCTGCCGGCCGTGGTCCGGGCGGGTGCGGTCGTGGCGACCACGCGGCTGCGCGAGGTGCGGGAGGTCGTCAACGACCGCGCCCGTCGCGGCGGCCGCGCGCTCGTCGAGCTCGACGACGCCGACACCACCGTCCGTGCGCCCGGGGCCGCGACGGGCGGGCCCGACCCTCAGCCGGCGTCGTGGCCGGTGACCGCGTAGCCGTCGGGGTCGGTGGAGGGGGCTCAGCCGCGGAGGTCGGGAACCGTCCTGCGCATCACGGTCTTGCTCGTGCCGATGCGGCGCTCGAAGGTGAAGCCGGCCTTCTCGAACATGGCTCGGGTGCCGTTGTGCAGGAACGAGGAGGACGTGCGCTTGCCGGGGGCCGGTTCGTTCGGGAAGGACACCACCTCACCCCCGCCGGCCCGCGCGATCAGGTCGAGGGCGCCGTCCAGCGCCTCCCGGGCCACGCCGGAGCGCCGGTGGTCGCGGTCGACGAAGAAGCAGGTGATGCGCCACGGCGCCGGGCGGGTCTCCCCGGCGTCGTACTGCTTGCGGTGGTAGATGTTCGGCAGCTCGACGGGGCTGCCGTACTGGCACCACGCGATGGCGGCGTCGCCGTCGAGGACGAGCGCGGCGTGCGCGACCCCCTCCGCCACGAGCCGTTCCTTGAACGTCGCCCGGTCGTGCTCGGCCTTCACGGTCCCGTCGGTGTCACCGTGGAAGTACGAGCAGTAGCAGCCGCCCCAGACGCCGTTGTGCTTCTGCGCCAGCGCGAGCCAGGCCGGGAAGGTCTCCGTCGACAGCGGCTTGACGACGTGCGGGCGGGCAGCGGCGGCCGCTCTCGGGCGCGACTCGTCCTGACGGGACATGTGGTCTCCCTCGGTCGTTGCGGTCGGTTCATGTGGCCTGCACGAGGCGCCCGTGCGGGTCAGCTGGCCCTGGGGAGGTCGACCTCCGAGCCGTCGGGAAGGGTGCCGCAACCGGCTGACACTCGGTGGCGCGGGGCGGGGGTCTCCGGGCTCGCCCGTCAACCGCGCTGGGGCGCCGCCCCGCGGCCGAGGCGGTGGACGGAGGCGTGCGAGGAGGGGCCGCGGTGGACGGCCCGCCGGTCCGGCCGGCGTGGCGGGACCCAAGCCCGGACCCGGCCACCCGGCCGACCACGACGAACAATCGGGCGGTCGTCATGGCCCGGCTGCGCCCGCCGACCACCGGGAGAGGACGGGCCCCGCCGCGGTGCGGGCGGGCCAGCAGAGGGTCTGGCCGTGGACCGCGAACAGCTCCTCACGCGTGTCGTACCGGCCGAGCTCGGCCAGGACCCAGCGCGAGAGGCTGCACGTGTCGCACCCGACGTGGGGCTCGTCGTGAGCGTCCGAGGCCGACCCCGGGGCCTCGTCCCAGCGGGCACCGCCACGGCCGACGGCCTCGAAGAGGGTCTCCTCGCCGGCGTTGGTGAACGGCCGGCCGTCGTCGCCTCCCGCGGACCCGCCCGGGCCCGAGAGCACGGCGGAGAGGTCGAGCCAGGTGCCGTCGACGCGGAGCTCCGGCCACGCCAGGACGACCTCGTCGGGGACGACGCCTCGCAGGCCGGGGAACCTCGGGTACCAGAAGCGACCGTCCAGCAGCAGGCCGCGCGACCGCGTCGGCACGCCCGCCGACCGGGCCACGGCCTCGAGCAGGGCCAGCCGCTGCGAGCAGGAGCCCCGCCCCAGCCGCAGGGTGCGGCTGGCCGCCTGCAGGTCGTCGACGGCGTACACCGGCCGGACCCGCGACGCGATGGCCGCGTGCGCGACCCGCAGCACCCCCGTGACGTCAGCGGCAGGCGCGGACGCAAGGCACTCCGCCAGCAGGGCCCGCACCTCCGTCGAGTCGTGGTCGAGGACCCGGGTGACGGCAGTCGACCCGGCGGCGACGTCCTCGCCGGTCGCTGCGACCGACTTCCGTCGTCGGGCGCGACCGAGCCACGGGGTGAGCACGCGCGACGTCATGCGCCTCATGGTCCGCTGCCGGGGCACGAGCCGCAGCAGGATCCCTCGGGCCGGGCAGACCGGGCCGTGCGGCCGTCGGACGCGGCGGAGCCCGCCTGCCCCGGAGGGGGGCGGGCGGGCTCCGGTCGAGCTGTGCGGGTCGGGCCTAGACGAGGCCCGCGCGCACGACGGGGCTGTGGTCAGACGGGGCGGACGCCCTGGGCCTGCGGGCCCTTCTGGCCCTGGCCGACCTCGAACTCCACGGTCTGACCGTCGTCCAGGCTGCGGTAGCCCTGGGCGTCGATCTCGCTGTGGTGGACGAAGAGGTCAGCGCCGCCGTCGGTGGGGGTGATGAAGCCGAAGCCCTTCTCGGCGTTGAACCACTTGACTGTTCCCTGTGCCATGCGAACCACTCCTCACGGGTGTCGGTCCCGCACCGTGCGGGACCGGCCGACCCACACGGCGGCGTCGCAACCCCCTTGTCGAGGCCGGACGACCGCCGCACTGCTACCGGGGACGTGGAGAAACACGACACACGGAACTGGACGACCAGGGGCGACAGCGTCCGGGCGTGCCGATGCATTCCCCGAGGTCCGAGACGGGACCCGTGCACCCGCCTCGACAGCTCGAAGGCCAGCCCGGGCCCGTCCTGCGAGCCGTGGCGGGACCCGATCAGACCCCCAGTACCCGGTGACGTCTCCGGCGTCCTTGCCCCACGGCCAGCAGGCCCAGGCCCGGAGCACCCTGCTCCGCGCGTACCCGGTCGGCTACGTCCGGCAGGGTCGGGTGTCCCGAGGCATCGACACGACGGTGGCTCGGCACTCTCGGGTCGCGCTCGGCCCGCAGCTGCCGGTGGACCGCCGCCTTCTTCGTGCGTCGGGGCTCACCACGGTCGGCCGGGGTGTGCCGGTGGCCGGTGGTCGAGGGGACAGAGGATCTGTACGGCGGATCCCAACGGAGACGAGCTCCGCTGAGCCTGGGGTCGCGTCGGCTCAGACCCGCTCGAGCGTCTGGTGGGGTTCCGCGTGGGCGCGGTAGGCCAGGCAGCGAGAGATGGCGGCTGCGATGTCGACCAGGCGAGCCGACTCACATCTGGTCACACGGGCACCGCGTCCGCCAACGCGGTGGCCGAGACCGCGTCGCGCAGCAGCGGGGGCGCCACCACGTCGCCGCTCAGGGAGCGTCGTGCGGGACGACGACTGTGATGCCGTCCCTGCTGCGCCGCACGGTCGTGGGCCCGGGCGCGCACAACAGTGCTGGTCAGTAGTGGTAGCGAGCCGCGACGACCACGATCTCGCCGTCGGTGACGGTGTAGACGAGGCGGTGCTCCTGGTCGATGCGCCGGGACCAGCACCCCGACAGGTCCCCGGACAGCCGTTCAGGCTTGCCCACGCCGGCGCCCGGGTCGCGCGTGGCCTCCTCGAGGAGACGGTTGATGCGTCGCAGCGTCTTCCGGTCGTCTGCCCAGGAGGTGTAGTCCGCCCAGCCGCGCGAGGTGAAGCGGATCACCCCTGGAGCAGCTCGCGGGGGGCCACCTCACCCGCGTGCGCCTCGGCGAGGCTGGCGCGCAGGTGCTCCGCGTTCGACGGGGACTGCAGCAGGTAGCTGGTCTCGAGAAGCGAGCGGTAGACCTCGGCGGGAACCAGGAACGCGGTGCCCTTCTTCGAGACGATCTCCACTGCTTCCATGTCCTCGTTGACCTGTTCGATGAGGGGGAACAGCTGCGCGCGAGCGTGGCTGGCGGTGACAGACATGGCTCCTCCTGAAGTCGTACAACAAACGGTACTATACGCGTCGTCGCGCGGGGGTGGGCTCAGCGTCCTGGGCTGATGCGCAGGCGAGAACCCAGGTCAGCACCGTCCGTCGGTATCCCGGCTGACGATCCGGAACTGAGACGAACGGGGCGGCATTGATCAAGAAGGACCTGGCTGCGGCGCAACCGTGACGATGGTGCAGCCGACCTGAGCGCCGGAGCCTTGAATCCGTGCGTCAGCGGTGAGAAGCGGCGTCTGCAGCCGTTCGGCCGCAGCGACATAGACGGCATCGGCGTAGCGGATCGAGCCCTGGGCAAGCTGCCATGCACGGTGGACGTCTGCCCATGGTGTGGCGTCGATGGCGATGCCCAGCGCCTCGGCGTCATGCAGTGCCCGCTCGACGTCCTCGGCCTGGAGCGGGTGGCTCGGGCGGTTGGCTGCTGCACACAGGCCGGACAACACCTCAAAGGCGAGGTGCCCGGGAGAGCTCAACTTCTCGGCTGCTGGTTGGTCGGCGAGGGCAGTCCGGGCTGCGACGCCGCGCGGCCCGGGGTCTGCAACGGCGTCGATGACGACCGAGGCGGCGACGATCATGGCGCCTGGTCGCTGCTACCGCGGTCCAACAGGTCTCCTGCACGTTCCGCCTCGTCGGAGGTGAGACCGTCCAGCACCGCCGTCCTGTCGTCCTCCTCAACCGAGGGCTTGCCGGCCAGCCTCTGGTTCAGGTCAGCGAGGGTCTGCTGTCGCCGTAGGTACGTGGCCTGGGCCTGGACGGCGCTGCGCAGATAGCTCTGCAGCGACACCCCCAACCCGGCCGCGGTGGAGCGGATCAGGTCGAGGTCGTCGCCAGGGACGTCGCGAATCAGCACGTCGGACATGCCGCAACGATATCACTTCTGATAGCAGATTGCCGAGGACTTGGGAGCCCATGAACCACCCGTCCCCGCCGACTGACCGGAAGACGATCCTGCACTGGGGCTCCCGTGTAGGGGGGCCGGCGGCGGCGTTTCGCCCGTGCCCCATGGTTCGACTTGTTGGTGGACGATGCTGGCCGTGGCCGACGTGAAGCCCAGCCAGGGGGATGCAGATCTGCTCGACCTCGCGCTTGAACTCGTGGAGCGGCACGCCGCGGGTGCTGCCGACGTGCGCCGAAGTCAGGTCACGGACGACCTGTGGGAAGTAAGGGTCACGCCCCGCTGTCGCTCAGCCGCGGAAGTGACCCTCGTGCTCGTCGGAGACGACGAGGTGGCAGGGGCCGTGGGCGGAGCGGGCTTCTACTGTGGCTGGGGGGACGCCGAGGCCGTGGCGTACCCCCCCTCTGATCGCGGGGTGACTACGCCTCTCGGATGAGGCCGGGGCGTTGGTCACTGCTGGGTGCGTTGGCGGCGGCATCGTGGGTGACGTGCCCCGACCTCCTTTGGTGGGTGCGCCGCCGTGCCCCCGGGCAGGCCACGACCCCGCTGCTGGGTTCCGGGTCAGCCGGGACGGGACGTACGGCCGCGGACCCGTCCGCCAGCGCTACCGCTGCTCCGACCCCGACGGCCAGTGGCATCGGTTCACGCCGGTCCTGCCCCGTCAGCGCGGTCATGGCGGCGTGTGCGAGGTCTGCGACAGCGCCGTCGACGTTCACGCTGGGTCGGTCGTATCGCGGGGCTACCAGCACCGCCTGCACCTCATCGCCGAAGCCCTCGTCGCCGTCGGGCGGGGTGTCAGCTACGCGCGGGCGGCGCAGCGGGCCCGGGTCGCGGCCGGGCGTGACCCGATGCCGCACGACAGCGCCGGCCAGATGGTGGCGGAGTGGGTCGACGTGTGGGCACCCGTCGTCCTGGACGCGCTGCGGGAGACCGAGCAGCCCGAGACCCTCGTCCTGGACTCGACCGACTTCTGGTGGACGAACACCCGGACGGGCGTTCGCCGGCGGGAGTTCGCCGTGCTCGTCGCGTACGGCTACACGGAGGCGGGTGCTCGTCGGGTGTGGGGCGTGCATGCCAGCCCCACGGTCCAGCACACCGACTACCTTGACCTGCTCCACGGCCTGCACCTCCCGGCGGCGCCGCTCAGCATCGTCTCCGACGACAACCACGCCGTGGATGCCGCGGTCCGCACCATGTGGCCAGCCGCCGTGACGCCGCCAGCGCGCCTCGCCCCCGCCCAAGCGGGTCGGGTCCGGGCAGGGCGGCCAGCCGCACAGCGGGTGCCCACACCCCGGTCGCCAGACCAGCCCGGTCCCACCCCGCTGGTGCTCCCTGCGGGTGCGCCGTTCCTGCTGCTGTGCGAGCACCACCTGCGCCAGCGCGCCGCGGCCGCGCTCACGGCGCAGCAGGCGGGAGCACCGCAGGGCCGCTGGATGCGACGACTGGACACGGCCTTCCGCAGACCCGAGGCCTGGGAGGAGTTCCGGGACGCGGCCGGCAGCCTGGGCGGCGGCGCGGCGGAGTGGGTACGCCGGCTGGACCCGGCCATCGCCAAGCAGGTCGAGTACCGGCACCTGCTTCCGGCGCACTACTCCACCGCCGGCGCCGAGGCCGCCAGCGCCAGCCTGCGAGGACTGTTCGAGCAGCGCTCCTTCAGCCTCCGCAACGCCCGCCGCACGGACCTTCTGCTCGGCCTCGCGCGCCTACACCTGAACAACCAGGACGACGTCGGTGCTTACCACCGACTGCTACGCAGAGCTGCTGAGCAGGGCGCCGGGCGCCCCCAGCTACACCAGCGGGGCAACCGCGACAGCCGCGACGCAGCGGGGGGACCGCAGCCCACGCTGAGATGACAGCCGGGTCTCGTGTCGGCTCGACCTCACCTCGCGGGGGAGGTCACCAGCAAGGGGTCGGCGGCTCGAAGTTCGGTAAGGACCGCCTCGGTGCTGCTCCGCTTCATCCGCTCGAGCTCGTCCTCGGTGATGCCGACGACGGTCACGAAGTCCACAGTTCCGTTGGGCGTTCGCAGGGGACCCATCACCGGGTCCTGTGCGAAGGCGAGGGCGGTCAGACGGGTGTCATCGGAACCGGTGATGGGACCGCCCGGGCTCATCCGGTGCCCCGGTAGCAGCGGGCGACCCTGGCCGTAGATGTACTCCGAGAGCTTGAGCAGCAGCTTCAGTGCCCTCTGGGGCGGCTCGTCGCCGTCCCTTGGGACACGCATCGTCAACTCCAGCCCCCACCCGCTGACGTCGGGGTCGTCCGAGACCTTCCCGAACAGCTCGGACAGGCCGAGCGTCATCAGGAGGTAGCCGTCGCGCGTTCGGTAGGCGTCGAGGGCGTAAGCGCCGTCCTGGTCGGGCAGATGACCCGTGCTGAGGTGCACCGGGTCGTGAAGACCCTGGGCTCGAAGCGCCTCGCCGATGGCATCCCAGCCTGGCGCCGGGTCATCGTTCGCCTCGGCCCGCTTCTTCTTCCCCCACACAGACTGCTCCTCCTGCCGCGGCCGTGCGTGTCGGCGTTGCGGCGCGTGCTACGACCGTGACCTGCGGTCGGCATCGTGCCACGAGCGGCCGCCGGGGCAGTGAAAGTGGGCGGGTAATCACCCGGGGATCAGAGGGGGGGGGCGTACCTGCGAGAGGTGCTGCACATGACGCTGCTCGGCCGGGTCGAAACCATCGGTTGGCTGGGTGAGCCCAGATTGCGCGTCTACCCCCTGGAGGGGAAGCCCTTCAATACCGGCGCCTTCAGCCTGATTCCTTGGCGCCTGCGGCGGCGTCGCCGCTTCGACCCGTTCAAGGCATAAGCCCTCTCCGCTGGTGCGAGGCCAAGCCAGCCCGCATCGGTGCCCGTAAGCGGATGGTCGCGCGGGACGCGCGCCGGTGCGGGATGGTCAGCCGGGGAAGGTGACCACGGCCGCTCAGGTGTGACGTGCCCCGGCCCACCTGGTTCGCTACTTCGGCGTCGATGTTCCAGTTGTCATCAGCCATCCGCTGCAGCTTCCGCGCCGCAGCCGGACGTGTCGTCGTACGGTGAGCCCCGACAGTGAGGAGCGCGCGCAAGTGCGCCGCCGCCCATCGACGCGGACACGAAGGGTGCGCCTGTGCCGAAGAAGCTGATGGTCGTCGAGTGGGACGACGGGACCACGCTGTCGCAGTCCCACGAGGCGCCCGGCCACTACAGCCCCTTGACGCGAGACGGTGAGCGTCACCTCGCCGGGCATGCCGTCCTGCGAGATCCAGAGCCGGACGAACACGAGCTCTACGAGGACCCCAGCGTGCCCCCCTCAGGCCTGTACGACGCGGCTACCGACCGCACAGCCGACGATGCCGATACGGACCTCGCCGAGGAGGCCGCGCATGTCCTGGCGGCCCTGGCGGTGCTGGGTGCCGCGCTCGCGGCTGCGAAGGCGTCTCCGTACGTCGCCCGCTGGTGGCGCACACGAGTCGTCCCGGTGCTGCACACTGCCCACGCGCGCGTCCGGTCGCGTCTGCACCTGGCAACACCGGAGCCGACCTCCGACCGGACAGCGGCAGTAGATGTCGCGCAGCAGCTCGAGCAGCCGGCCGAGGGGGAGGGATCAGACCTCGAACCCATGCGGCCGACGATGAGCAGAGCAGAGGCGGACCGCCGTCTCGCGGCTGCCCTCGCGGCACAGAACTTCAGCCGCGAGCAGCTACGCATTCTGCAGACCGTGCGGATCGCAGACGACTCGGACACCTTGGAGGTCGAGGGCGCCGCGGTTCCGGTCACCCCAGACCTGATCGCCGCTCAGATGGCCCCGATGCTGGAGTCGCGGGCGGCGCTCCTCGACGACAGGGCCCTGGCCGCTCTCGGGACGAGCGTGGTTCGCATGCGTACAGACGAGGCGACAGTGGAGGTACCCCTTCAGGAGATCGTTGCTTCGCTCCGGCGGCTGCGGGACCGCCTGGAGCCGGGGCCCTAAGCGCGCTCGCGAGAGGGTTGAGCAGGCCCTTGTGCCAGCGATCGCTTCTAGGCTTCACGTCGGCGGACCGCGACGACCGCCTGCACTGCAGCGGCCAGCGCTGCCACAGCTGCCGAGCCGGCGACAACGACGGCCGTCCAGTTCTCCCCACCCGTCGCGTCCGACGGCTCAGCCTCAGCCACCGACCCAGCGACAGCCTCGCCGTCCGGAGCAACGATGCATTCGAGTTTCGTGGCGTTGATCTCAGCATCGGGAGTGCAGTACCAGCCCTCCGCCTCCCCCGGGTGCGGGAAGCCGGGAGGCAGAGTCACTGCTTGCCACCCGGCCGGCACAGCGAAGCGCGGCGTCGCCGGCTCGGCGACGGCGACAAGCAGCCAGCCCACCGCAGCCAGCGTGAAGGCCAGAGCGAGGGCGAGGTACAGCCGCGAGGCCCGCAGCCCCCGCCGCAGCTTTTCGGTCCTGTCGCCGGAGCTCATAGACGGCACTCTAGGCAGCCGTTGCACGCGGCCTTGGCTAGCGAGACCGGGTGCGTCAACGTCGTGCGGGACAGCATGGCCGCTGAGGTCTTCAGATGCGTCGGGGGGGTGGTCGAGTCGACCATCCAGGCCGTGGTGTAGCCCTGCGACACCTGGTTGCCGCCCGCCTGGAAGCGCCACGGGGCCAGGTTCTGGAGGGTGTCGCGGACGAGGACCCCTCATCGGTACTCGCTCCCGGTCGCAGCCCCGCCGCACGTGGTTCCGCCCTCGTAGGTCCCAGCTGACCCGTCCGGTCACGCGTCCCGGCAGGGCCCGCCGTGCGACACGTTCGCACCCGGGCTCGCGTCACCCTCACCACCACCGGCCGGTCGCTAGCGTTCGACCCGTGGAGCCGAGCACCTTGCGGAAGCGGACGACGGCGCGACCGGCGGCCGCGCTCGTCGTCGCCGCCGTGCTGGCAGCCGCGCTGGGCGGGTGCGGACTGCTGAGCGGCGAGGACGACACGCCGCCGCCCCAGCCCGGCGTCGTGGCGCCGAGCGACGCCCCGGCCCCGGTGCCGACCGCGCCGAGGTTCAGCGCGGACGAGGCGACGACCGGCTGAACCGGCCACCGTCCCGACCGGGTGCGCGACGCTCCTACCATGGCGGGGTGAGCAGCAGCGACCCCTCCGGCGCCCCCGGGCGCGCGACCGGCACCGACCTCGTCAAGCGCGGCATGGCCGACATGCTCAAGGGCGGCGTCATCATGGACGTCGTCGACGCGGAGCAGGCCCGCATCGCCGAGGACGCCGGCGCCGTGGCCGTCATGGCGCTGGAGCGCGTGCCCGCCGACATCCGCGCGCAGGGCGGCATCGCCCGCATGAGCGACCCCGACATGATCGAGCGGATCATCGGCGCGGTCTCCGTGCCCGTCATGGCCAAGGCGCGAATCGGCCACTTCGTCGAGGCGCAGGTCCTGCAGAGCCTCGGCGTGGACTACGTCGACGAGTCCGAGGTGCTCTCACCCGCCGACTACTCCCACCACATCGACAAGTGGGGCTTCACCGTCCCCTTCGTCTGCGGCGCCACCAACCTGGGGGAGGCGCTGCGGCGCATCTCCGAGGGCGCGGCCATGATCCGGTCCAAGGGCGAGGCCGGCACCGGCGACGTCAGCCAGGCCACCACCCACATGCGCACGATCGGGGCGGAGATCCGCCGACTGTCGGCCATGCGCCCCGACGAGCTCTACGTCGCGGCCAAGGAGCTGCAGGCCCCGCTGCCGCTCGTCCGCGAGGTCGCCGAGGCCGGCCGGCTGCCGGTCGTGCTCTTCACAGCGGGCGGCATCGCCACCCCGGCGGACGCCGCGATGATGATGCAGCTCGGCGCCGACGGCGTCTTCGTCGGCTCCGGCATCTTCAAGTCCGGCGACCCCGCCGCCCGCGCCGCCGCCATCGTCAAGGCGACGACCTTCCACGACGACCCCGACGTCGTCGCCAAGGTCTCCCGCGGCCTCGGCGACGCGATGGTCGGGATCAACGTCGACGAGCTGCCAGCTCCTCACCGGCTCGCCGAACGAGGCTGGTGACGCGGCGGGCGGCGCGCAGCTCCGCCCGCACGAGCCTCCGGCGCACCTCGGGGCGCTCCAGCGCCCGCCCCGCGGCCACGGCGCCGACCGCCCCCACGGCCGCGGCGACGAGCAGCGGGACGAGCGCGGACCAGCCGAGCAGGGCGACGGTGCCGCCGCCCACCACCACGACGGCGGCGACGCCGGTGCCGGCCAGCAGGCGCAGGTCGGACACCGGCGGTGCGTCCTGGCCCAGCGTCAGCTCCACGAGCAGCTGCGTACCCGGGCGCAGCAGCAGCACGACCCCGCCGACCAGGAGAGCGACAATCGTGCAGAACACCGCGAACGCCACCTCACAAGGGTCGCACGCGACCCGCGTGGGAGTGCTGAGCGTGCAGGGGGATGTCGCGGAGCACGCGGCCGCCCTCGAGCGCTGCGGAGCCGCGGTCACGCTGGTCCGCCGCGAGCGTGAGCTGGACGACGTCGAGGCCCTCGTGCTGCCCGGCGGGGAGTCCACGGCCATGCACCGGCTGCTGCGCGCGTTCGACCTCATGGGCCCGCTGCGGGAGCGCGTCGCGGGGGGCATGCCCGTCCTCGGCTCGTGCGCCGGGCTCATCCTGCTCGCCGACCGGCTCGAGGACCGCGCCGCCGGCCAGGAGACGGTCGGCGGCATCGACATGACCGTTCGTCGCAACGCCTTCGGGCGACAGGTCGACAGCTTCGAGTGCGCGCTCGACGTCACCGGCGTCGACGGCGGGCCGGTGCACGCCGTCTTCATCCGCGCGCCGCAGGTCGTCTCGGTCGGGCCGGGGGTCGAGGTCCTCGCGCGGCTGCCGGGCGCCGCTGCCGGGGCGACGGACCGCGGCGAGCCGGGGGCCGGCGAGCAGGACGATAGGATCGTCGCGGTGCGGCAGGGGCCGCTCGTCGCCACCGCGTTCCACCCGGAGCTGTCCGGGGACGACCGCGTGCACCGGGCGTTCGTGCGCGCCGTCGCCACGCGGGCGGCGGCACCGGCACCGCACGACGGACGGTAAGGAGGCACGCCATGTCGGGTCACTCCAAGTGGGCGACGACCAAGCACAAGAAGGCCGTGGTCGACGCGCGGCGCGGGAAGCTCTTCGCGAAGCTCATCAAGAACATCGAGGTCGCGGCGCGCACCGGCGGGGGAGACCCCGCGGGCAACCCGACCCTGTACGACGCCATCCAGAAGGCGAAGAAGTCCTCGGTCCCCAACGACAACATCGACCGGGCGGTCAAGCGCGGCTCCGGCGAGGACGCCGGCGGTGCCGACTACGCCACGATCATGTACGAGGGCTACGCCTCGGGCGGCGTCGCGATCCTCATCGAGTGCCTCACCGACAACCGCAACCGCGCCGCGAGCGACGTCCGCGTCGCCGTCACGCGCAACGGCGGGACCATGGCCGACCCGGGCAGCGTGTCGTTCCTCTTCACCCGCAAGGGCGTCGTGACCGTCTCCAAGGACCAGAACGGCGGCCTGACGGAGGACGACGTCCTCGCCGCGGTCCTCGACGCCGGTGCCGAGGAGGTCAACGACCACGGCGACACCTACGAGGTGCTGAGCGAGGCGACCGACCTCGTCGCCGTCCGCACCGCGCTGCAGGACGCGGGCATCGACTACGACTCGGCGGAGGCGAGCTTCGTCCCCGCGACGCAGGTGCCGCTCGACGCCGAGCAGGCCGCGAAGGTGTTCCGGCTCATCGAGGCGCTCGAGGACAGCGACGACGTGCAGAACGTGTACGCCAACTTCGACATCTCCGACGAGGTGATGGCGGAGCTCGAGCCCGTCGGCTGAGCGGGGCGGCGCGTCGCGACACGCCACCGCCGGACCGGTCTGCCACGGCCGCGCTCGGGCACGCTGGGGGCGTGCGCGTGCTCGGAGTGGACCCGGGGCTCACCCGGTGCGGGGTGGCCGTGCTCGACGCCGCGCCCGGGGGCCGGGCGGTCCTCGTCCACGCCGACGTCGTCCGCACCGACCCGGCCGCGGAGGTCGCGGACCGCCTCGCCGGCGTGCACCGGGCCGTGACGGCGCTCATCGCCGAGCACCGTCCCGACGTCGTGGCGGTCGAGCGCGTCTTCGCCCAGCACAACGTCCGCAGCGTCATGGGGACCGCGCAGGCCGCGGGGGTAGTCATGCTGGCCGCGGCCCAGGTCGGGCTCGACGTCGCCACCCACACCCCGTCGGAGGTCAAGGCGGCGGTCACCGGCAGCGGGCGTGCGGACAAGGCCCAGGTCGGCGTCATGGTCGCCCGCATCCTGGGGCTCGAGGCCGCGCCGAGGCCGGCCGACGCCGCGGACGCGGCCGCGCTCGCGCTGTGCCAGCTGTGGCGGGGCCGTGCGGGCACCCGGCTCGGCGAGGCCGGCCGCGCCGTGCCCCGTAGCCGGCTCGCGGAGCTCGCCCGCGCCCACGCGCGCGGCGGCGCCCGCGGCGTGGCGGGGCGGTAGCGTCCCCGGTGCGGGCTAGCCTCGTACACGTGTTCGGCCCCGCTCCCACCGCCCCCACGTCCCGCCGGAGGTGCCTGTGCTCGCAGAGGTGACCGGGCGCGTGCTCCACGTGCATCTCGACCGGGTCGTGGTCGGGGTCGGCGGCATGGGGCTGCTCGTGCGCGCGACGCCCAGGACGCTGTCGACGCTGCGCCCCGGCGCCGACGCGCGGCTCGCGACGTCGCTCGTCGTGCGCGAGGACTCCCTCACGCTCTTCGGCTTCGCCGACGACGACGAGCGCGACGTCTTCGAGCTGCTGCAGACCGTCTCCGGCGTCGGCCCGAGGCTCGCGCTCGCGGTCCTCGCGGTCCTCGAGCCCGACGCGCTGCGGGCCGCGGTCGCCGGGCAGGACGAGAAGGCGCTGACGGCGGTGCCGGGCATCGGGCGCAAGGGCGCCCAGCGCATGCTCCTGGAGCTCGGTGACCGCCTCGGCGCCCTGCCCTCGCCGGGCGCGCCGCGTCCGGGCGGCACGACGGGCGGCGCCGGGGCCGATGCCGCCCCCGCGGTCGCGGCCGGCGGCGTGCCCGAGCAGGTGGTCGCGGCCCTCGTCGGGCTCGGCTGGCAGCAGCGGCAGGCGGAGGACGCCGTCGCTCGCGTGCCCGTCGACGACGGGGTCGACATGGAGGCCTCACAGCTGCTGCGGGCCGCGCTGCGCGGGCTGGCGCCGGCGTGAGCGCCGAGCAGCCCGACCCCGCGCGAGAGGTCGACCCGCGTGCCGCGAGCGGGGAGCTCGCCGAGGAGGCGGCGCTGCGGCCGCGGTCCATGCAGGAGTTCGTCGGCCAGCCGGTCGTGCGCCGGCAGCTCGGCCTCGTGCTCGAGGCGGCCAAGCGGCGGGGCAGCAGCCCGGACCACGTGCTCCTGGCCGGGCCGCCGGGGCTCGGCAAGACCACGCTCGCCTACATCGTCGGGGCCGAGATGGGTGTGCCCGTCAGGGTCACGAGCGGACCGGCGCTGCAGCACGCCGGCGACCTCGCGGCGATCCTGTCCTCCCTCGACGAGCACGAGGTGCTCTTCCTCGACGAGATCCACCGCATGTCCCGCGCCGCGGAGGAGATGCTCTACGTCGCGATGGAGGACTTCCGCGTCGACGTGGTGGTCGGCAAGGGCCCGGGCGCCACGGCCATCCCGCTGCCGCTGCCGCGCTTCACCCTCGTGGGCGCGACCACCCGCGCGGGCATGCTGCCGAGCCCGCTGCGCGACCGCTTCGGCTTCACCGGTCACCTCGACTTCTACGACGAGGCCGACCTCGGGCGCGTGCTGCGACGCAGCGCGCGGCTGCTCGGCGTGCGCACCGAGCCCGACGTGCCGCACGAGATCGCCGGGCGCAGCCGTGGCACGCCGCGCATCGCCAACCGCCTCCTGCGCCGCGTGCGCGACTACGCCGAGGTCCACGGCTCCGCGGGGCTCGCGGAGGACGCCGGGCCGGTGACCCTCGCCGACGCCCGGGCGGCGCTGGAGCTGTTCGGGGTCGACGAGCTCGGCCTGGACCGCCTGGACCAGGCGGTGCTCGACGCGCTGTGCCGTCGCTTCGGTGGCGGGCCGGTCGGCCTCGCGACGCTCGCGACGACGGTCGGCGAGGAGCCGGAGACGGTCGAGACGGTGTGCGAGCCGTACCTGCTGCGGCAGGGCTTCCTCGCCCGCACCCCGCGCGGGCGCGTCGCGCTGCCCGCGGCGTGGCAGCACCTCGGCATGTCGCCGCCGGTGCAGCAGGTGGGAGGCGGTCCGGGCGCCGTCGAGGAACCCACGCTGTGGAGCGGGTACGGCGACCCCCAGCGACTCGCCTAGACTCCGCGGAGGCCTTCACGCTCCGGGGGGCTCCGAACGTGTGCCGTCGCTGCGCTGCGCGGACCGGCCAGACCGGAAGGACCGATGTGGATCCCGCCCTGATCCTGCTCGCCGGGCTGGCGCTCATCCTCATCCTGCAGTTCAGCCGCGTGAGCCGCCAGCGCAGGGAGGTCCGCGCCACGCAGGACTCCCTCGCGGTCGGCCGCGAGGTCCTGACGGCTGCGGGCATGATCGGCACCGTCGCCGCCGTGACCGAGGACACCGTCACGCTCGTGGGGGAGGACGGCCAGCGCACCCGCTGGGTCAAGGGCTCCGTGGTTCGGGTCCTGCCCGTGCCCGACGCCGCCGGCGACGACGCCACCCCCGACGCCCCCGGTGCCGGACCGGAGGACCCCGCCACCGGACCCGACCGCCCCACGACCACCTGAGCTGAGAGAAGCACCGTGACCACGACCACCCGTCGGTCGCGCCCAAGGCGCACCCTCGTCCTCCTGTCCGTCATCACCGCCATCCTCTTCGGCACCGTGGCCGGGGGGTATTTCCTCGACGACGCGCGCTGGACGCCGGCGCTCGCGCTCGACCTCGAGGGCGGCACCCAGGTGATCCTCACGCCCGAGGCGGAGGCCGGGGAGGGCATCCCCGACGAGTCCCTCGACCAGGCCGTCGAGATCATCCGCCAGCGCGTCAACGGCACGGGCGTGACCGAGGCGGAGGTGGTGCGCCAGGGCGACAACAACATCGTCGTCTCGATCCCCGGCCAGGCCGACGAAGAGACCCTCGACCTGGTCCGCGCCAGCGCCGAGCTGGCGTTCCGCCCGGTGCTGCTGTCCGGCACCGGCTTCGACCCCAGCCTGCTGGACCCCAGCGCCGCGCCCAGCGTGCCGAGCGACGGCAGCTCGGCGCCCGCGCCGCAGCCGAGCGGGGCGGTGGGCGACGTCCCGTCCGTCACGCCGGGCGACGGCGCGTCCGGCGCCGCGACCGACACCGCGACGGGAGCCGCCACGGCGGAGCCGCAGGGGCGCCCGCTGCCGCGCGGCGACGTCCTCGCGGGGGCCGTCGAGCCCACGGGCGCGGCGACCGCCGAGCCCGTCGCCGAGCCCGTCGCCGAGCCGACCGCCGCGCCCGCCGCAGAGCCGACCGCCGTCGGCACCGGCGAGCCGCAGGACGCCGGAACCGGCGGAGCCCTGCCCGCCACCGAGCCGACCGACGCCTCCGACCCGGCCTACCTCACCCCCGAGGTCCTCGCCGACTTCCAGGCGCTGACGTGCCTCGACCCCGCGACGGGCAGCGTGACGCGTGTCGAGCAGGGCGCTCCGGACGAGCCGCTCGTCGCGTGCAGCCAGGACGGCTTCGAGAAGTACGTGCTCGGGCCCGTCGAGGTGCGCGGTGAGAACGTCTCGGACGCCCAGTGGGGCTTCCAGACGGGCCAGACCGGGCAGTCGACCGGCCAGATCGCCGTCAACCTCGAGTTCGACGGCCAGGGGACCCGCGAGTTCGCCGAGGTCTCCCGACGGCTCTTCGACCTGACCGGCGACCGCAACCGATTCGGGATCGTGCTCGACGGGCTCGTCATCTCCGCGCCGACCATGAACGGGATCATCTCCAACGGCCGCGCGGAGATCTCCGGCAACTTCACCCAGGACACCGCGGAGGTCCTCGCCAACCAGCTGCGCTTCGGCGCCCTGCCGCTGTCGTTCGTCGTGGAGTCGACGAGCACCGTGTCCGCCACCCTCGGCGACGAGCAGCTGAGGCTCGGCCTGATCGCCGGCCTGATCGGCCTCGGGCTCGTCGTCGTCTACTCGCTCATCCAGTATCGCGCCCTCGGCCTGGTGACGGTCGCGTCGCTGCTGGTCGCGGGGCTGCTGGCCTACGGGATGCTGCTGCTGCTGTCGTGGCGGCAGGGGTACCGGCTGAGCCTGCCCGGCGTCGCGGGCCTCATCGTCGCCATCGGCATCACCGCGGACTCGTTCATCGTGTTCTTCGAGCGCATCCGCGACGAGATCCGGGACGGCCGCAGCCTCGAGGTCGCGGTGGAGCGCGGCTGGGAGCGTGCCCGGCGCACGATCCTCGCCTCCGACACGGTGTCGTTCCTCGCCGCCGTCGTGCTCTACCTGCTCGCGGTCGGCGGCGTCCGGGGCTTCGCCTTCACCCTGGGCCTCACGACGGTCATCGACCTGCTCGTCGTCTTCCTCTTCACCAAGCCGCTCGTCACGCTGCTGGCCCGCACGAAGTTCTTCGGCGGCGGCCACCGGCTGTCCGGCTTCGACGCCGAGCACCTGGGCTCCGTCGTCGCCCGGCGCGCCGTCCGCAGCGGCGCGGCTCGTCAGTCCACCACCCTCGCCGAGCGCAAGCGCGCGGCCGCGCGAGCCAACGAAGGGGCAGTCCTGTGAAGTTCGACCGCTGGGGCAACCGCCTCTACACCGGCGAGAAGGCGTACCCGATCGTCCAGCGCCGCCGGACCTGGTACGTCGTCGCCGCCGTCGTCCTGCTCGTCGCCGTCGGCTCGCTGCTCGTGCGCGGGCTCAACCTCGGCATCGACTTCACGGGCGGCTCGCAGTTCCAGATCGCAGAGGTCGAGGGCGAGGTCGACACCATCGCCGCGGCCGAGGCCGTCGAGAGCGTGCTCGGCCCCACCGAGGTGCAGGCGTCCGGCATCGGCGACGGGGGCATCCGCGTCCGCACCGGGCAGCTGACCACGGAGGAGACCGGTCAGGTCGCCGCAGCCCTCGCCGAGCAGTTCGGTGTCGGCGAGGACGAGGTGACGAGCGACTTCGTCGGGGCGACGTGGGGCCAGGAGGTGTCCCAGCGCGCGCTGCAGGGCCTCGTGATCTTCCTCGTGCTCGTGGGGCTCGTCATCGCCGTGTACTTCCGCACGTGGAAGATGGCCGTCGCCGCGCTCGTCGCCCTCGTCCACGACATCGTCATCACGGTCGGGCTGTATGCCCTCATCGGGCTCGAGGTCACGCCGTCCACGGTGATCGGCTTCCTCACGATCCTCGGCTACTCGCTGTACGACACGGTCGTCGTCTTCGACAAGGTGCGCGAGAACACCGAGGACGTCTTCGAGCAGAACGACTCGACGTACGCCGAGGAGGCGAACCGGGCGGTCAACCAGACGCTGGTCCGCTCGATCAACACGAGCGTGGTCGCGCTGCTGCCGGTCGCGGCGATCCTCTTCATCGGCGCGCTGCTGCTCGGCGCCGGCACCCTGCTCGACCTCAGCCTCGCGCTGTTCATCGGCATCGCGGTCGGTACCTACTCCTCCGTCTTCCTCGCGACCCCGCTGCTCGTGCACCTGCGCGAGCGGGAGAAGGCCGTCGTCGACCAGGCCCGCCGGGTCGAGGAGCGTCGGGCCGGTCGAGAGGTGAGCGCGAGCGGCACGGCGGTCGGCCCGCTGGTCACGGTGGGCGCCGACGACGACTACGACGACGTCCGCGACATCGACCGGCTCTCGCTGCGCGACCGACCGCTCGGGCAGCGCGAGCAGCCGAGGCGCGCTCCGCGCAGCCGGCGCTGACCCGGGCCGCGCGGGCACCTAGACTCACCGGACCGGCCGGCGCTCCGCGGACCCGCGGGCGGCCGGCCCGACCGGGGAGGTGCGTGTGACCGACGGCCCGACGACGGACGGCCCGCTCGCGCCCGGCGACGGCGGAGCAGGGGCCGGTGGCGCCCAGACCGCCGCCCCGGTCATCGCCGCGCCCACCTCCACCGCGGCGGCGGGGGCCGGCTCGGCGGTGCCCACCCCGGCAGGGTCCGGCCGGATCCTGTCCCGGTGGGCCCGGCGGGGGCTCTCACGGCCCCAGGTCAGCCCGATCCTCGAGCCGCTGCTCGTCACGGTGAGGGCGGCCGACCCCAAGGCCGACACGTCGCTGCTGGAGCGCGCGTACGTCGTCGCCGAGCGCGCGCACGACGGCCAGATGCGCAAGAGCGGCGACCCGTACATCACCCACCCGGTCGCCGTCGCGACCATCCTCGCCGAGCTGGGCATGCCCACGTCGACGCTCGCGGCGGCCCTGCTGCACGACACGGTCGAGGACACCGACTACTCCCTCGACGACCTGCGCGCCGACTTCGGTGACGAGGTCGCGGCCCTCGTCGACGGGGTGACGAAGCTCGACAAGGTCACGTACGGCGACGCCGCGCAGGCCGAGACCGTCCGGAAGATGGTCGTCGCGATGGCGCGCGACATCCGCGTGCTCGTCATCAAGCTCGCCGACCGCCTGCACAACGCCCGCACGTGGCGGTTCGTCTCGGCCGGCTCCGCGCAGCGCAAGGCCCGGGAGACCCTCGAGATCTTCGCGCCGCTCGCGCACCGCCTCGGCATGAACACGATCAAGTGGGAGCTCGAGGACCTGTCGTTCGCGACGCTCTACCCGAAGGTCTACGACGAGATCGTCCGTCTCGTGGCCGAGCGGGCGCCGGCGCGCGAGGAGTACCTCGTCAAGGTGCGCGAGCAGATCGCGACCGACCTGCGCTCGGCCAAGATCAAGGCGACCGTGACGGGCCGGCCGAAGCACTACTACTCGATCTACCAGAAGATGATCGTGCGCGGCCGCGACTTCGCCGACATCTACGACCTGGTCGCCGCACGTGTCCTCGTCGAGAACCTGCGCGACTGCTACGCCGTCCTCGGTGCGCTCCACGCGCGCTGGACCCCCGTGCCCGGGCGGTTCAAGGACTACATCGCGATGCCCAAGTTCAACATGTACCAGTCGCTGCACACGACCGTCATCGGTCCCGGCGGCAAGCCCGTCGAGGTGCAGATCCGCACCTTCGAGATGCACCGTCGCGCGGAGTACGGCGTCGCGGCGCACTGGAAGTACAAGGACACCGGCTCCGGCAGCCGCCCCGGCAAGGGCGCCCGGGCCAACGACCCGAGCGACATGGCGTGGCTGCGGCAGCTGCTGGACTGGCAGGCCGAGACCGGCGACCCCGAGGAGTTCCTCGAGGGGCTGCGCTTCGAGGTGGCGGCCCAGGAGGTGTTCGTCTTCACGCCGCGCGGTGACGTCATGTCGCTGCCGGCGGGCTCGACCCCGGTCGACTTCGCCTACGCCGTCCACACCGAGGTGGGGCACCGGTGCATGGGGGCGCGCGTCAACGGCCGGCTCGTGCCGCTGGAGAGCACGCTGCAGAACGGCGACGTCGTCGAGATCTTCACCTCGAAGGCGGCGGGCGCCGGACCGAGCCGCGACTGGGCGTCCTTCGTCGCCTCGCCCCGGGCACGGAACAAGATCCGGCAGTGGTTCTCCAAGGAGCGCCGCGAGGAGGCCATCGACGCGGGGCGCGACGCGATCGCGCGCGTGATGCGCAAGCAGAACCTGCCGGTGCAGCGGATGCTGTCGCACGAGACGCTCGTCGCGCTCGCGCAGGAGATGCGCTACCTCGACGTGTCCGCCCTGTACGCGGCCGTGGGGGAGGGGCACGTCAGCGCGCAGGCAGTCGTGCAGAAGCTCGTCGCCTCCCTCGGGGGTGCGGAGGGCACGGAGGAGGACCTCGCCGAGGTCACCACCCCGAGCCGGCGCGTCGCGCGGCCGCGCTTCAGCGAGTCCGGCGTCGTCGTCCGCGGCGCGGAGGACGTGTGGGTCAAGCTCGCACGCTGCTGCACGCCGGTTCCCGGCGACGACATCGTCGGCTTCGTCACCAAGGGCCAGGGTGTCTCGGTGCACCGCTCGGACTGCGGCAACGTCGCGGCGCTGGAGCGGGAGCCGGAGCGGCTGCTCGCCGTCGAGTGGGCTCCCACGTCGGCGAGCGTGTTCCTCGTGCAGATCCAGGTCGAGGCGCTGGACCGCAGCCGGCTGCTGTCGGACGTGACGCGCGTGCTGTCCGACGCGCACGTCAACATCCTGTCGGCCTCGGTCTCCACGTCCGACGAGCGGGTCGCGCTGTCGAAGTTCACCTTCGAGATGGGCGACACCCAGCACCTCGACCACGTGCTCAACGCCGTCCGCCGGGTCGAGGGCGTCTTCGACGTCTACCGCGTGACGAGCGGCGTGCAGCGCGAGGTCGCGGGCGACTGACCCAGGGCGTCCAGCCTCGCCAGGGCCGTCGTCCTGGACCGCGCCCCGGCCGCCCCGAGCAGCGCCGCCCGCACGGCGTCCAGGTCCACGACGCCTGCCCCAAGGAGGGCGCGGACGGCGGACTCGGCCGCCGGCGCGGGCTCCAGCCGCAGGCACTCGGCGGCGGTCGTGGCCGGCCGTGTCACGCCCACGCCCCCGACGTCGCACCAGTCGGCGGAGCCGCACCAGCGGGTCGGGAGCAGCCGCAGCCGGTCGGAGGCGGCGGCGGGCGCCTGGCTGGACAGCGGCCGGGCCGGGGCCGCGGCCGCCCGGACCCGGCGCGGCAGCAGGCCTCCGTCCCCCGTCCACACCCAGGCGGCGGCCAGGCGCAGCACCACGCCGGAGCGCAGGCCCGTCGCCCAGGCGAGGGCACGCGCACGCGGTGCGGCGCCCGCCCGGCCGTCCGCCCAGCCGGGGGCCGCGGCGGCGAGCACGCCGGGCAGCACCTCGACGAGCGGGGCGGGCGCGGCGAGCCCGTCGGCGAGCCCCCCGGAGACGAAGGGGGCGGGCGGGCAGCTGTCTCGGAGCCAGGGGACGTCCACCCGGGCACCGTGGCGGGCCGGCCTTGCCCGATGCCTCGCCCGTCGGGCCCCCCTGGGGACGGACGTGCGCCCGTCCCCAGGAGGCTCGTCAGCGGGACAGGTCGCTGAGGGAGCTGCGTGCCTGGTCCAGCCACGCCCGCTTGGTGTCACGCTCCTGTGCGGCGCGGGAGGCCGCCCGGCTGTCGCCGCGCGCCTCGGCGTCGCGCACCTTCGCCTCCAGCTCCGCCAGCTGGGCCTCGAGCTGGGTGACCATGCCGGAGCCGCGGGAGACGACCTCGCTGCTGCCCTTGCCCCACCGCGCGCTGTCCGCCTCGCGGACCTTCTCGATGACGGCGCGGAGCCGCCCCTCGATCCGCTCGAGGTCGCGCCGAGGGACCCGGCCCGCCTCGTCCCAGCGGTCCTGGATGCTCGCGAGCTGACGGCGCGCCTGCTCGAGGTCCTTGACCGGCAGCAGCCCCTCGGCCTCGGCGAGCAGCTGCTCCTTGACGGCGAGGTTCGCCCTGTACTCCTCGTCCTGCGCGGCGTTGGCCTCCGACCGGGCCGCGAAGAACACGTCCTGCGCCTTGCGGAAGCGCGCCCACAGCGCGTCGTCGTCCTTGCGGGACAGGCGGCCGGCGGCCTTCCACCGGTCCATGAGGGTGCGGAACTCGTCGCTGGCGGCCCGCCAGTCGGTCGAGGTCTGCAGCTCCTCCGCGCGGGCGATGATCGACTCCTTGCTCGACTTCGTGGCCGCGCGCTGCTCCCCGACCTGGGCGAAGTGCGCCCGGCGCAGGCGGTCGACGGCGGAGCGGGCGGCCGCGAAGCGCTTCCACAGCGGGTCCTCGGTCCGCTTGTCGAGCCGCGTCCCGGAGCGCTGCGCGGACTTCCACTCCTCCAGCAGCGCCGCCATGCGCTCGCCGGCGCTCTTGAAGTGCATCTGCTCGGCGGGCGTGGCCGCGATCTGCTCGGCCTCCGCGACGATGCGCTCGCGCTCGGCGAGGGCGGTCCGGCGCGCCGCCGCCCGCTCCGCCTCCTCGGCACGTGCGCGCTCCTCGACGAGCCCGCCGAGCCGCTCGACCTCCGCGCGCAGCGCCGGCAGGTCACCGACGACCTTCGCCTCGGTCGCGGCCTCGGAGAGCGCACCCAGCGACTGGCGGGCCTCCTTCGCCGGCACCGTGCCGTTGTCCAGGCGCTGGGACAGCAGGAGCACCTGCGCCGCGAGGTCCTCGTACTTGCGGACGTAGAAGGCGAGCGCCTCGTCGGCGGGCACGTCCGGGTACTGGCCGACCTCGCGCTCGGTGTCGCCGTCGCGGACGTGGACGGTGCCGTTCTCGTCGACGCGACCGAAGTCCGCCGCACCGACGGCGAGGGGCGGGACGGGCGCGACGACGGCTGGGGCGGGCTGCCCGCCCCCGGCCGGCGCGTGCCGGTGGGCGGCGAGGGCCGCCGGGCTCGGGTGGTGCTCGACCGCCGGCTCCTGCGCCCCGGGGGCCTGCTCCGCGGTGGGCTCGGCGGGCTGCTCCGCGGTGGGCTCGGCTGTGGGCGCGGTGGGCTCCGCGGTGGGCTCCGCGGTGGGCTCCCCGGTGGGCTCGGCGGCCTGCTGGGCGGACGGACCGGCCGCCGGCTCAGCGGGGTCCTCCGCGGGCGGCGTGGCCGTGGGCTCGGGCGTGGTCTCGGGAGCGACCTCCAGCTCGGCCGGCTGCTCGACGGCCGGCTCGGTCGCGGACGGCTCGGTCGCGGGCGGCTCGGTCGCGGGCGGCTCGGAGGCGGCCTCCTCGGAGGCCGTCCCACCGCTCGCGGCGGCGTCGACCGAGGTCTCGTCGGCAGGGGTCGCGTCGGTGCCCGTCTCGTCGGCCACCGGACCGGCGGCCGCGGCGTCCGCCGCGGCGGACTCCTCCGCCGTCCCGGGCTCGGCCGCGGCCGACTCGTCCGCGGCGTCGGCGCCCTCGGTGCCCGATGCGGTCGCGTCAGCCTCGTCGTGCGACCCCACGGCGCCCTGCGGCTCGACGGTGGGCTCCGCCGCCGCCGCTGCGCCGGCGCCGTCGACGGGCTCCGTCTCCGGCCCCTGGTCCGGGCGGGTGTCCTCGGTGCTCACGCTGACTCCTCCACGTCGATGCTCACGATGCCGATGCTGCGGGCCGGGGCGACCCCGTCGGGCGCGAGCCCACCCTCTGCGACCTGCTGGACGATGTCGAGCCCCTCGACCACCTGTCCCATGACGGTGTACCCGCCCGCGCCGTCGGACGGGATGACCGAGTCCTCGTACACGATGAAGAACTGGCTGCCCATGCTCTGCGGGTCGTTGCCGGCGCGGGCCATCGCGATGGTCCCGGCGGGGTACACGTCGTCGGCGGGCGCGTTCTCCACCGGGCCGTACCGGTAGCCCGGCCCGCCGGTGCCCGTCGCGGTGGGGTCGCCGCACTGCAGCACGAAGATGCCGCTGGTGGTGAGGCGGTGGCACGGCGTGCCGTCGTAGAAGCCCGCGCGGGCGAGCCCGACCGTGCTGCCGACCGCCTGCGGGGCGGCGTCGCCGTCGAGCTCGACGACGACGTCGCCGCACGTCGTCGTGATGGTCATGGTGACCGGCCCCTCGGCGGGCGGGGGCTGCTCGTCGACCTGCACCGGCTGCACCGGCCCGGGGCCGGGGGGGCACGGGTTGTCGGCGTCCTGCGACGCCGGGTCCTGCGTCGGCGCGGGCTCCGCCCCGCCCGTGGCGGGGTCCTGCGGCGCGGCCGTCCCCGCGGTCGGGTCC
Organism: Aquipuribacter sp. SD81; assembly: GCF_037153975.1. Taxonomy (NCBI): domain Bacteria; kingdom Bacillati; phylum Actinomycetota; class Actinomycetes; order Micrococcales; family Intrasporangiaceae; genus Aquipuribacter; species Aquipuribacter sp. SD81. The sequence goes on along the minus strand of NZ_JBBAYJ010000020.1, from coordinate 13,864 downwards.
TCGGCGAAGGCCGTCGCGGGGTCGGCGGCGACCTCGTCACCGCCCGTGCCGGAGAGCGCGGTGGCGACGACGACGCCCACGACGGCGACCGCCGCGACGAGCACGGCCACCACGGCGTTGCGGCGGCGCGCACCGTGCCGCGACTGCTCCTTGTCGGCGATGCGCTGCTCGAACTTCTCCTGCCGGCGGCGTTCAGACTCCCGCTCGCGCTTCGACGACACTGCGACGTGGTCCTTCCCAGGCGTGCGGGGACGGGCCCGGTGCCCGTCCGCCCGCGGACAGGGACGACAGCATAGGCATCTAGGGTGGCGACCATGCTGGTACGCGCGGTGGAGGCCTCGGCCTTCGGCACCAACTGCTGGGTGCTGGCGAGCGGTCCCGGCGAGGAGTGCGTGGTCGTGGACCCCGGTTTCGGTGTGGTCCCGCGCCTGCGCGACGTGCTCACCGACGAGCGCCTGCGCCCGGCCGCCGTGCTCGTCACGCACGGGCACGCCGACCACGTCTGGTCGGTCACGCCCGTCTGCGGCGACGCGGGCTCGCCGGTCGCCGTGCACGTGCACCCCGACGACCGCTACCGCCTCACCGACCCGCTCGCGACGCTCGAGCCGCAGCTGCGCCACATGCTCGCCGCCCAGTTCGGCCCCGAGGACCGCTGGCAGGTCCCCGAGCGGGTCGTCGACCTGCCCGGCGCCGCCGAGCCCGTCACGGTGTCCGTCGCGGGCCTCGACCTGACGGTGCACCACACGCCCGGCCACACCGAGGGGTCGACCGTCTTCGCCACGGGCGGGACGGAGCCGCTGCTGCTGAGCGGCGACCTGCTGTTCGCGGGCAGCATCGGTCGCACCGACCTGCCCGGCGGCGACCAGGCCGCCATGACGCGGTCGCTGCGCGACGTCCTGCCCCGCTTCGGCGACGACGTCACCGTCCTGCCCGGCCACGGGCCGACCACGACCATGGCCGCCGAGCGGGCCGGCAACCCGTTCCTGCGGGCGCTCGCCGCGGGCCGGGCGCTCTGATGGCGCGCATCGCGCCGCTGTCGGGCTTCCCCGAGTGGCTGCCCGCCGAGCGGGCCGTCGAGGTCCACGTCGTCGACACGCTGCGCCGCGTGTTCGAGCTGCACGGCTTCGCGGGCATCGAGACCCGCTCGGTCGAGCCGCTGTCGCAGATGCTGCGCAAGGGCGAGATCGACAAGGAGGTCTACGTCGTCCGGCGCCTGCACGCCGACGAGCCGGGGGACGCCGGCGCGCCCGACGACGACACCCTCGGGCTGCACTTCGACCTCACCGTCCCCCTCGCGCGCTACGTGCTGCAGAACGGCGGGCACCTCACGTTCCCGTTCAAGCGCTACCAGATCCAGCGGTCCTGGCGCGGTGAGCGGCCGCAGGACGGCCGGTTCCGGGAGTTCGTGCAAGCCGACGTCGACGTCGTCGGGCGCGACACGCTCCCGCGCCACCACGAGGTCGACGTGCCGCTCGTCATGGTCGAGGCGCTGCGGGCGCTCGACGTCGGTGAGGTCCGCATGCGCGTCAACGACCGCCGGGTCGCCGAGGGGCTCGTGCGCGGCCTCGGGCTCGACGACGTCGGCGCCGTCCTCGCCGCGGTCGACAAGCTCGCGAAGATCGGTCCGGACGCGGTCGGGGCGCTGCTGCGCGAGCGGGCGGGCGCGAGCGGCGCCCAGGCCGACGCGGTGCTCGACATGGCCTCGCTCACCGGTCGCGACGCCGCCGGCGCCGTGGGAGCGCTCGCGGCCCGCCACGGCGCCACCTCCGACGACCTGGCCGGCGCCGTGGCGGACCTGCAGCGGCTGCTCGACGCGGCCGAGGACGTCGCCCCCGGCGCGGTCGTCGCGGACCTGTCGGTCGTGCGGGGCCTCGACTACTACACGGGCAGCGTCTACGAGACCGAGCTGGTGGGGCAGGAGGACCTCGGGTCGGTCTGCTCCGGCGGGCGCTACGACGACCTCGCGAGCGACGGGGCCACGCGCCACCCCGGGGTCGGCCTCAGCATCGGCGTGAGCCGGCTCGTGTCGCGGCTGCTGCGCGACGACGTGGTGCGCGCCACCCGCCCGGTGCCGACGGCGGTGGTCGTCGCCGTGACCGACGAGGCGACGCGCTCGCGCTCGGACGCGGTGGCACGGGCGCTGCGGGCGCGCGGTGTGAGCGCGGACACGGCCCCGACCGCGGCGAAGTTCGGCCGCCAGATCCGCCACGCCGACCGGCTCGGCGTGCCCTTCGTGTGGTTCCCCGGCGAGGACGGCGCGCCGGACCAGGTCAAGGACATCCGCTCCGGCGACCAGGTGGAGGCCGACGCGGCGACGTGGGCGCCGCCTCCGGACGACGCGCGTCAGCGCGTCGTGCGCACCGACCGAGCCGGCTGAGACGGCGCAGCCGACCTCAGCCGGTCCCGGGGACCAGCAGGTCCGCGAGCCGGGCGAGGTCGGCCCGCACCGCCGCCTCGTCGGCGGCCGCGGCGGCGTCGTCCTGCCCGGGGGAGCGGCGGTAGGTGAACACCACCTCGCTGCCCGCAGGGTGCGGCAGGACGCGCAGGGGGTTGAGCACCGACGTGCCGTCGGGCAGCACGACGGTGTGGTCGAGCACCCCGAACCGGTTCTCCGGCGCGAAGCGCACCCGCACGTCGCCCAGGGGGGACGCGCACAGCCACCAGCCGTCCCGGCCCTCCCGCACGCCGCTCGCCAGCCCCGCCGCCCAGCGCGGCAGGTTCGCCGGCTGCACCGCGAACCGGTAGACCGCCTCGGGGGAGCGGGCGACGACGTGGGCGAGGTGCAGCGACTGCTCCCCGCTCACGCGCGACCTCCCACGGCGCGGGCGTCGGACGCGCCGGCGTCACCGGGCGCCCGCACGCCCGCCGAGGCGAGCTCGAGGCGGGCCAGCGCGCGGACCACGGCCGGGTCCCCGCGCCGCCACGCGCCCACCGGGTCCGGCGACACCGCGGCTAGCGCCGGCAGGGGCTGCGTCGCGAGCGCGCGGATGGCGAACAGGTCGGGGTCGGCGCCGGCCGCGAGCATCGCGTGCGCCGCTCCCGCGCGCCTGGCCGCCCGCAGCCGCACCGGCAGCCACAGCAGGAGCACGACCGCGACCGGGGTGAGGGGCACGAGCACCGCCAGGGCGAGCGCGAGGTCGCCGACGAGGTCCGCGAGGCGCAGCGCCTGCTCCGCGACGCCCGCCACCGCCCCCGCGGCCCCGTCCAGCGGCGCCTGCACCTCCCCGCCGACCAGCGGCAGACGGCCGACCGCCTCACCGCCGCGCTCCAGCTGCTCGGCGGCGTCGGCGGCGCTGCCGGCCACCGAGCGGGTCGGCGCCACGAGGGAGGAGACCGCCCCGTGCACGGCGACGCCCACCGCGACCCACGCGAGGCACCAGCACGCGACGAGCACGTCGGCGACCACCTGCCGGGCGCGCACCGCCGGCACGTCGGCGTACCAGCGGAGCCGCGGCCCGCCAGCGGCGGGCTGCCGGGCGCCTGACCCCGACGGCCCCGCACCCGGCGTGGCCTGCGACACGGTCCTGCTGACCTCCTCCACCAGGCCCACGCTACGGCCCTACAGTGCGCTCGTGACTGCTTCCGCGAGCCCCGCCACCGTCGTCGGGGTCCCCTCCGAGGTGAAGAACCACGAGTACCGCGTCGCCCTCACGCCCTCGGGCGTCCACGAGCTCCGCAGCCACGGCCACGAGGTGCTCGTCCAGGCCGGCGCCGGGCTCGGGTCCTCCCTCACGGACGACGACTACCGCGCCGAGGGCGCGACGATCGTCGAGGACGCCGACGAGGTGTGGGGCCGCGCCGACCTCGTCCTCAAGGTCAAGGAGCCGGTCGAGGAGGAGTACCACCGCCTGCGCAAGGACCTCGTCCTCTTCACCTACCTCCACCTCGCCGCCGACCGGCGCCTCACCGAGGAGCTCGTCGCCAAGGAGGTGACGGCCATCGCGTACGAGACGGTGCAGACCGCCGACCGGGCGCTGCCGCTGCTGTACCCGATGAGCGAGGTCGCGGGCCGGCTCGCCCCGATGGTCGGCGCCCACACCCTCATGCGCGCCTCCGGCGGGCGCGGCGTGCTCATGGGCGGGGTCTCCGGCACGTACGCGGCGAAGGTCGTCGTCGTCGGGGCCGGCGTCGCCGGGCTCAACGCGACCGCGACGGCCGTCGGCATGCAGGCGGAGGTCGTGCTCATGGACCGCGACGTGTCGCGGCTGCGGGCCGCCGACCGGATCTACCAGGGCCGGGTGCAGACCGTCGCCTCGAACACCCTCGAGCTCGAGCGGGCCGTCCTGTCCGCCGACCTCGTCATCGGGGCCGTCCTCGTGCCGGGCGCGAAGGCGCCGAAGCTCGTGAGCAACGAGCTCGTCTCGCGCATGCGCCCCGGCAGCGTCCTCGTCGACATCTCCGTCGACCAGGGCGGCTGCTTCGAGGACACGCGCCCCACCACCCACGCCGACCCCACGTTCCCCGTCCACGACTCCGTCTTCTACTGCGTGGCGAACATGCCGGGCGCGGTGCCGAACACGTCGACGTACGCGCTGACCAACGTCACGCTGCCGTACGCCTCGGCGCTGGCCACCACCGGCTGGCGGGAGGCCCTGCGCGCCGACCCCGCGCTCGCCCTCGGCCTCAACACGCACGCGGGCGCGGTCGTCAACGAGCCGGTCGCGACGGCGCACGGCATGGAGCACACCGAGCTCGCCGCCGTCCTGGGCTGAGGCGGGCCCGAGCCGTGGACGCGACGACGACGACCTCCCGCCCGGGCGGTGCCGTCGTCGCGCCCCGCGACGCCCGCAGCACCGGCGAGAGCGCGGGCCCCGGCCCCGGCCCGGCCGACGGGCTCGGACGCGACCCGCTCGCCTCGGCCGCGCGGGGCTGGCTGGACCACCTCGCGGTCGAGCGCGGCGTGGCGGCCAACACGCTCGCGGCCTACCGCCGCGACCTGCGTCGCTGGGTGGAGCACCTGCGGGCCGTCGGGCGCGGCGGGGCGGCGGAGGCGACCGAGCAGGACGTGTCGGCCTTCGTCGTCGCCCTGCGGACCGACGAGGGGCTGTCCGCCGCGAGCACCGCCCGGGCGCTGGCCGCCGTCCGTGGTCTGCACCGCTTCCTGCTCGCCGAGGGGCAGGTGGCGCTCGACGTCACCCGTGAGGTGCGCGCGCCCAGCCTGCCGCGCCGCCTGCCCAAGGCCATCGGCGTCGACGCGGTCCTGCGCCTGCTCCAGGCCCCGGACACCACCACGCCGCTCGGGCTGCGCGACCGCGCGCTGCTGGAGCTGCTGTACGCGACGGGGGCACGGATCTCCGAGCTCGTGCGCCTCGACGTCGACGACGTCGTCGGCTCCGACGGCGAGGTGGTGACGGTCGTGCGCCTCGTGGGCAAGGGCGGCAAGCACCGGGCGGTCCCCGTCGGCAGCCACGCCCGCGCGGCGCTGGAGGCCTACCTCGTCCGCGGCCGGGCGGCCCTCGGCGGCGACGGTGCCGACGGCGCCCGGGCCCTGCTGCGCAACAGCCGCGGCGGGCGTCTGAGCCGGCAGTCGGCGTGGGCGGTGCTGCAGCGGGCCGCGGCCGTCGCCGGGCTGCCGGAGCCGGGCGGGCCGCCCGTCGGGCCGCACCTGCTGCGCCACTCCTTCGCCACGCACCTCATCGAGGCGGGCGCGGACGTCCGCGTCGTGCAGGAGCTGCTCGGGCACGCCTCCGTCGCGACCACGCAGGTGTACACGCACGTGTCGGTCGACGCTCTGCGTGAGGTGTATGCCACCAGCCACCCCCGGGCGCGCTGAAGGACGGCGTGGGGGTGCACGGGCGCAGCTCGCGCGCGACTAGGGTCGGCGCGTGAGCATCGCGAGCGACGGCAGGCCGGAGGAGGCCCCCGTGGACTACGACGGCCTGGGCCCCACCGGTCGCCCCGTGCCCGACTTCGGGGTGCCGCCGGTGCTCGGCTCGCACGGCCCCGCGCGCGTCATCGCCCTGTGCAACCAGAAGGGCGGCGTCGGCAAGACGACGACGACCATGAACCTCGGCGCGGCCCTCGCGGAGTACGGGCGCCGCGTGCTGCTCGTGGACTTCGACCCGCAGGGCGCGCTGTCGGCCAACCTCGGCGTCCGCCCGGAGGAGGGCGAGCCGTCGCTGTACCAGCTGCTCGTCGACCGCGACCTCGACGTCCGCACGGTCGTGCGCGGCACCTCGATCGAGGGGATCGACGTGCTGCCCACCGACATCCACCTGTCGGCGGCCGAGGTGCACCTCGTCTCCGAGGTCGCCCGGGAGATGGTCCTCAAGCGGCTGCTGCGGCCGCTGCTCGACGACTACGACGTCGTGCTCATCGACTGCCAGCCCTCGCTCGGCCTGCTCGCCGTCAACGCCCTCACGGCCGCCCACGGCGTGCTCATCCCCGTGGAGTGCGAGTACTTCGCGCTGCGGGGGGTCGCGCTGCTGCAGCAGACCATCGAGAAGGTCACCGACCGGCTCAACTACGGCCTGGAGATCGACGGGGTGCTCCCGACGATGTACGACTCGCGGACGCTCCACAGCCGCGAGGTCGTCGCCCGTCTCGTCGACGTCTTCGGCGACAAGGTCTTCCACACCGTCATCTCGCGCACCGTCAAGTTCCCGGACTCCTCCGCCGCGTCGCAGCCCATGACGACGTACGCCCCCACGCACCCCGGCACCCAGGCCTACCGCCAGCTGGCGCGCGAGCTGGTCGCTCGCGGGCTCGTCGCCTGAGGACCGCGCGCGTGCCCGGCAACCCGGCGGGCGCACCGGAGGAGCCCGTCAGCGGCTTCGAGGTGCACCTCGACGTCTTCACCGGGCCGTTCGACCTCCTGCTCGGCCTCATCGCCAAGCACCGGCTCGACGTCACCGAGGTCGCGCTCGCCCGGGTGACCGACGAGTTCGTCGCGCACATCCGCGGGCTGGAGGACTGGAGCCTCGACGAGGCCAGCGGCTTCGTGCTCGTCGCCGCCACGCTGCTCGACCTCAAGGCCGCCAGGCTGCTGCCGGGCGCGGTGGTGGAGGACGAGCAGGACCTCGCGCTGCTCGAGGCCCGCGACCTGCTGTTCGCGCGCCTGCTGCAGTACCGGGCCTTCCGCACCGCGGCCGCCGACCTCGGGGCGCGCCTGGCCGAGCAGTCCGGGCGGCACCCGCGCCGTCGCGGCGACGACCCGCTCGCCGCGGACCTGCTGCCGGAGCTCGTGTGGACGATGGAGGCGGGCGCCTTCGCGCGCCTGGCCGCCGAGGCGCTGCGGCCCAGACCGGTCCCCACGGTCGGGCTGGACCACCTCCACGCGCCCGAGGTGTCGGTGGCGGAGCAGCGCGCGCACTTGCTGCGGCGGCTCGCGGCCGGGGCCTCGACGTCCTTCCGCGTGCTCGTGGCCGACGCCGGGTCGCGCGCCGTGGTCGTGGCACGCTTCCTCGCGGTCCTCGAGCTGTACCGCGAGGAGCAGGTGGCGCTGGAGCAGGCGGGCCCGCTCGCAGAGCTCTCGGTGCGCCTGCTGCGCCCGGGTCCGGGCCGTGACGGGGACGCGGTGGCGACCGGCGACCGCGCCGAGGGAGGGAGCACCGGATGAGCCTGCAGGAGGGCCTCGACGTCGACGCGCTGCCCGGCGGTGCGCGCGCCGCGGTGGAGGCGGTCGTCATGGTGGCCGACGAGCCCGTGCCGCCGCTCGTGCTCGCGGCGGCGCTGGCGCTGCCGCTGGAGCGCGTCGAGCAGCTGCTCACCGACCTGGCGGCGGAGTACGACGAGGACGGTCGCGGCTTCGAGCTGCGCCGCTCGGGCGCGGGCTGGCGCGTGTACTCCCGCCAGGTCTTCGCGCCCGTGGTCGAGCGCTTCGTGAGCGACGGCGCGACGGCCCGGCTGTCGCGCGCCGCGCTGGAGACCCTCGCGATCATCGCCTACCGGCAGCCCGTCGCGCGGGCGACGGTCTCGAGCATCCGCGGCGTGAGCGCCGACGCGACCATCCGCACGCTCGTGCAGCGCGGGCTGGTCGCCGAGGCGTCGGGGGAGGGGCCGGGAGGTGCGATCCTCTACGTGACGACCGACGAGCTGTGCGAGCGGCTGGGCCTCACCTCCCTCGACGAGCTGCCGCCGCTCGCGCCCTACCTGCCGGAGACCGACGTGATCGACGAGATCGAGGGACGCGACCGCGTCCGCCCGGGGGCGGCGCCGTGAGCCCCACGAGCCGCCGCGGCGGCCGCGGCAAGCCGCGCACGAGCCGCCCCGGCGCCGCCGACCGAGCGCGCCTGCGCCGCGACGGCGCCCCGCCGCCCGGCTCGGGCGCGGAGGTCCACGACCCCACCGGAGAGCGGCTGCAGAAGGTCCTCGCGCAGGCCGGCGTGGCCTCGCGCCGTCGCGCGGAGCAGCTCATCGCCCTCGGGCGGGTCACCGTGGACGGCGCCGTCGTCACCGAGCTCGGCACCCGCGTGGGGCCCGGTGCCGTGGTGCACGTCGACGGCATGCGGATCCAGACCGACGACACGAAGGTCTACCTCGCCGTCAACAAGCCGGTCGGCATGGTGTCGACCATGGCCGACGAGCAGGGTCGGCCCTGCCTCGGCGACCTCGTCGCCGACCGCGAGGACCGGCTGTTCCACGTCGGCCGTCTCGACGTGGAGTCCGAGGGCCTGCTGCTGCTCACGAACGACGGCGACCTCGCGCACCGCCTGCAGCACCCGAGCCACGGCGTGCCCAAGTGGTACCTCGCCGAGGTGCCGGGGCCGCTGCAGCGCGACGTCGGGCGCCGGCTCAAGGAGGGCATCGAGCTGGAGGACGGCCCGGTCGCCGTCGACTCCTTCGCCGTGGTCGACTCCGCGCCCGGCAAGGCGCTGCTCGAGGTCGTCATCCACGAGGGCCGCAAGCACGTGGTGCGCCGCATGCTCGAGGCCGTCGGGCACCCCGTCGAGCGGCTCGTGCGCACGCGCATCGGCCCCGTTCGCCTCGGCGAGCTCCGGCCGGGGCGGACCCGCACCCTCAGCGAGGCGGAGGTGGCGGGCCTGTTCCGCGACGTGGGCCTGTGACGACGCGCCGGGGCGGTGCCCCGGTAGCGTCGTGACCGTGGCGGTGCGTGCGGTGCGGGGGGCGGTGCAGCTCGACGTCGACGAGCGTGAGCACCTGCTCGCCTCCACCCGCGAGCTCGTCGCGGCCGTCATGACGGCGAACGGGCTCACCCCGGACGACCTCATCAGCGTCCTGTTCACGTGCACCCCGGACCTGGTGAGCGAGTTCCCGGCCGTCGCCGCGCGCGAGACGGGCCTGGGGTCGGTGCCGCTGCTGTGCGCGGTGGAGGTCGACGTGCCCGGGGCCATGCCGCGGGTGGTGCGGCTGCTCGCGCACGTGGACACCGATCGGCCCCGCGAGCAGGTCCAGCACGTGTACCTGCGCGGTGCGGTCGCGCTGCGGCGCGACATCGCGCAGTGAGCGACCCCGCGACGGCTGCGGCGACCGGTGCGACCGGCGCGACCGGCGCGGCCGGCGACGGGCACCGGTCCGGACACGGCGGGCCAGGACCCCTCGGTGGCCCCGTGCACGTCGTCGGCGCGGGGCTGGTGGGCGCGAGCATCGGCCTCGCGCTCACCTCGGCCGGCGGCGAGGTCGTGCTGCACGACGCGTCGCCCACCGTGGCCACGCTGGCCGCCGACCTGGGCGCGGGTCGCCTGCCCGGCCCCGACGAGCCCGAGCCGGTCCTCGTCGTCGTGGCCGCGCCGCCCGACGTCACCTCCGACCTCGTCGCCGCCGCCCTGCGACGGCACCCCGGGGCCGCGGTGACCGACGTCGCGAGCACCAAGGCGCAGGTCGTCACGGGTGTCGCCGAGGCCGCGGGGCCGGACGCGGACCGCTATGTCGGCGGGCACCCCATGGCAGGACGCGAGCGGCACGGACCGATGGCCGCACGCGGCGACCTGTTCGTCGGACGGCCGTGGGTGCTCACGCCGCTGCCCACCACGTCCCCCGCGTCGACCGCGCTCGTGCGCGAGCTCGCCACCCGGCTCGGCGCCGCGGTCGTCGAGCTCGACCCGACCGCGCACGACGAGGCGGTCGCGCTCGTGTCCCACCTGCCGCAGGTCGCGGCGAGCCTCGTCGCGGCCCGGCTCGTGGGCGCGCCGGGCCCGGCCGTCGGCCTGGCGGGACAGGGCCTGCGCGACGTCACCCGCATCGCGGCGAGCGACCCCGTGCTGTGGGCGCAGATCCTCGCCGGGAACGCCGGCCCGCTCGCGCACCACCTGCGGCTGCTGCGCGACGACCTCGACGCCGCGCTCGCCGCGCTGGAGACCGGCTCGCTCGGCGGCCTCGCCCGCCTGGTCGCGGACGGCAACGCCGGGCACGCCGTGGTGCCGGGCAAGCACGGCTCCGTGCCCGCCGCCTACGTGACCGTCCCGGTCCTCATCCCCGACCGGCCCGGGTCGCTGGCCGCGCTCATCGGCGCCATCGGCGAGATCGGCGTCAACGTCGAGGACCTGCGCATCGAGCACAGCCCGGGCCGGCAGGTGGGCGTCGTGGAGGTGACGGTCGTGCCCGCGGCACGCGACGGCCTCGTCGAGGCCCTCCGCGGCCGCGGATGGTCGGTGCCGGACTGAGTCGCGGGTAGCCTGGAGGGTCGCCGCGCCGTCCGCGCGAGCCCACCGCGCCCGCCGTGACGTCCGGCGACGCGCAGACCGCCCCCGAGGCCCCCGAGGAGACCCGTGCCCGCTGCCCCCCGTCGTGTGCTCGTCGCGGTCGACGGACCGTCGGGGTCGGGCAAGTCCAGCGTGTCCCGCGAGGTCGCCCGCCGCGCCTCGCTGTCGTACCTCGACACCGGCGCCATGTACCGGGCGGCGTGCTGGGCGGCGCTGCGCGACGGGGTCGACGTCGGCGACCCGGAGGCGGCGGCGGTCGTCGCGCGGGCCGTGACGGTCGACCTCAGCACGGACCCCGACCTCGAGCGCGTCGTCGTCGACGGCGACGACGTCACCGACGGCCCGGACGGCATCCGGGGTGAGCGCGTGACCGGGGCGGTGTCGGCCTTCGCCGCGCACCCCGCGGTGCGCGAGGAGCTGCGCGGCCGCCAGCGGCAGGTGATGGACAGCGCGCCGACCGGCTGCATCGCGGAGGGTCGCGACATCACGACCGTCGTCGCCCCCGACGCCGACGTCCGCGTGCTGCTCACCGCCGACGCCGACGCGCGCGTGGCCCGGCGGACCGCGCAGCTGTCGGCCGTCGCGCCCACCTCCGCCGGCGGATCGGCCGAGGGACCGGCCGGCGGCTCCGCCGGGGTCCGTGCGGGGGTCGTCGAGCGCGACGAGGCCGACAGCCGTGTGACGTCGTTCCTCACCGCCGCCGACGGCGTCCACACCGTCGACTCGTCCGCGCTCAGCTACGAGGAGACCGTGACGGCCGTCCTCGACCTCGTGCGGCGCGCGCAGGGCCTTGACGGCGCCCCGCGCGGCGGCGACCCGGGACCGGGGGCGTGAGCGCCCCGGCCGGCCCCGCGGCGCCCGCGGCCACGGGGCGCGGGTGGGGTCGGGTCGTCGGCTGGGTCGTCGCCCACGTGCTGTGGCGCACCCGGGCCGTCGGCCTCGACCGCTACGCGAGCGGTCCCGCGCTCCTCGCCGTCAACCACGTGAGCGTGCTCGACGGCCCGCTCGTGTACTCCGCCAACCGCCGCACGGTGCACTTCCTCGTCAAGAAGGAGATGTTCCGGGGTCTATGGGGGTGGGCGCTGCGGCAGGTCGGCCAGATCCCCGTCGACCGCGCCGGCAGCGACCGGGCCGCCCTGCAGTCCGCGCTCGCGGTGCTGCGCGACGGCGGTGTCGCCGGCATCTTCCCCGAGGGCTCGCGCGGGCGCGGAGACGTCGCCGCCGTCCGCACCGGCATCGCGTGGCTCGCGCTGCAGTCCGGCGCGCCGGTGGTGCCGGTCGCGGTGCTCGGCACCCGCCGCACCGGTGAGCGGACCGGCGGGCTGCCGCCGTTCCGGCGCCGGCTGCACGTGGTGGCCGGGGAGCCGTTCACGCTGTCTCGCGCCGCCGGGGTGCCCGGCAAGCAGGCCCTCGCCGGGGCCGCGGAGGAGGTGCGGGTCCGGCTCGGCGCGCACGTCGTCGCCGCAGCCGCGGCGACGGGGGAGCGGCTGCCGGACGACGAGGGCCGTGACCCGGTGACCGGCGCCCCCGCGGCTACGACCGACCCCATCCCGCCCGACCCGACGACGACGACCCCCGAGGGACAGGAGCAGGCGCCATGAGCGACACCCGGCCCACCCGGCCCGGCCCGAACGGCGACGGCATCCCCGACACCGACGCCGAGCGCGTGCTGCGCAGCCAGCTCGCCGACTACGACCTCGACGAGGCCGACCTCGCCGTCCTGGAGGGCGCGGGCGGCGACGACCTCGACGACCTCGACGTCGCGCGACCCGTCGTCGCGGTCGTCGGGCGGCCCAACGTCGGCAAGTCGACCCTCGTCAACCGGGTGCTCGGCCGTCGCGAGGCGGTCGTGCAGGACGTCCCGGGCGTCACGCGGGACCGCGTCAGCTACCCCGTGGAGTGGGCCGGCCGGGCGTTCACCCTCGTCGACACCGGCGGCTGGGACGCGCGCGTGCAGGGCCTCGCGGCCGCGGTCGCCGAGCAGGCCGAGGTCGCGGTCGAGCTCGCCGACGCCGTCGTCTTCGTCGTCGACGGCACCGTCGGCGCCACCGCCGTCGACGAGGCCGTCGTCCGCATGCTGCGGCGCTCGGGCAAGCCCGTCGTGCTCGTCGCCAACAAGGTCGACGACGCCCGCGGCGAGGCCGACGCCGCCGCGCTGTGGTCGCTGGGCCTCGGCGAGCCGTACCCGGTCTCCGCCCTGCACGGGCGCGGCAGCGGCGACATGCTCGACGCGGTGCTCCGCGTGCTGCCCGAGCAGAGCGCGGTCGGGCGTCCCGACGCGCCCGGCGTGCGCCGCGTCGCCCTCGTCGGCCGCCCGAACGTCGGCAAGTCGAGCCTGCTCAACGCCGTCGTCGGCAGCGAGCGGGTCGTCGTCGACGACGTCGCCGGCACCACGCGCGACCCCGTCGACGAGCTCGTCGAGCTGCGCGGGCGCACGTGGCGCTTCGTCGACACCGCGGGCATCCGCCGCAAGCACCGCGCGAGCGAGGGCGCGGACTTCTACGCCGGGCTGCGCACCCAGGCGGCGCTCGAGCGCTCGGAGGTCGCGGTCGTGCTCCTCGACGCCTCGCAGGTCCTCACCGAGCAGGACGTGCGCGTCGTGCAGAACGCCGTCGACGCGGGGCGCGCCGTCGTCCTCGCCGTCAACAAGTGGGACCTCGTCGACGAGGAGCGTCGCCGCTACCTGGAGCGGGAGCTCGAGCTCGAGCTCGTGCAGGTGCCGTGGGCACCGCGGGTCAACGTGTCGGCCCTCACCGGGCGCCACCTCGACCGGCTCGTCCCGGCGATGGACACGGCGCTGGAGTCGTGGGAGACCCGCGTGCCGACCGGGCGGCTCAACGCGCTCGTGGCCGAGATCGTCGCCGCGCACCCGCACCCGGTCCGCGGCGGCAAGCAGCCGCGCATCCTCTACGCGACGCAGGCGGGGGTCCGTCCGCCCACGTTCGTGCTCTTCACGACGGGCTTCCTCGAGGCCGGCTACCGCCGCTTCGTCGAGCGCCGGCTGCGGGAGACGTTCGGCTTCGAGGGCACCCCGATCGAGGTCAACGTGCGGGCCCGGGAGCGTCGGAAGCAGCGCTGAGCCTGCGCTACGCTTCACCACGGCGGCTCCGCGAGGGGCCGACCGGGACGTGGCGCAGCTTGGTAGCGCACTTGACTGGGGGTCAAGGGGTCGTGGGTTCAAATCCCGCCGTCCCGACCAGTGTGATGTCTCAGGACATCGCGGACGGCCGGACCCACATTCTGTGGGTTCGGCCGTTCGTCGT
>NZ_JBBAYJ010000019.1 GCF_037153975.1 Aquipuribacter sp. SD81 | reverse complement strand
CGCGGCGGGCGCGACGGGGCCGCCGTGGCCGGGCCCCGCCGTCGCGGCGCTGCTGCTCGGGGTCGCGCTGCGACCGGCCCTGCTGCGGCAGCTGCCCGGCGGCAGCGCGGACCCGGTCGCGCCCGGGCTGCGGTGGGCGGCGTCGCGGCTGCTGCAGGCCGGGGTCGTCGTCCTGGGGGTCACCGTCCCGGTGTCCGCGCTCGCGGGCGTCGGCCTGCGCGCGCTGCCGGTGGTGGCCGCGGTCGTCGTCACGGCGCTGCTCACGGCGCACCTGGTGGGCCGCGCGCTCGGCGTCCCGCCGACCGTGCGCCTGCTCATCGGCGCCGGGACCGGTGTGTGCGGGGCCTCGGCGGTCGCGGCGACGTCGGCGGTGGTGCGGGCCCGACCGGCCGACACCTCCTACGCCCTCGGCGTCGTCGTGCTGTCGAACCTCGCGGGCGTGCTCGCGCTGCCCCTGCTCGCCCTCGGCCTCGGGCTGCCGGACGCGGCCGCGGCGGCGTGGGTCGGCGCCACGGTGGCCGACACCAGCGCCGTGGTCGCCGTCGCCGGCGCGTGGGGCGCGGCCGCGCTCGCCGTCGCGACCGTCGTCAAGCTCGTGCGGGTGCTGCTCCTGGTCCCGCTGACCGCCGCGCTCGCCTGGCGCCACCGCGAGGCGGGGGCGCGCGCCGGCGTGCCGGGCTTCGTCGTGCTCTTCGCCGCCGCGGTGGGGCTCGCCGCGACCGGTCTGCTGCCGGCTGCGGTCCTCGCGGCCGCCCCGACCCTCGTCGCGCTGCTGCTCACCCTCGCCCTCGCGGGCGTCGGGCTCGGGACCGACCTGGCGGCGGTCCGACGCGCCGGTGCCCGCCCGCTCGTGCTCGGCGCCGTCACGTGGGTCGCGGTCGTCACGGTGGCCCTCGGGCTCGTCCGGCTCCTGCTGCCCGGGTGAGACCGTCGGGTCCGGTCCCTCCGGTGACGGGGGTGTTACGGGCGTGGAACGGCTGGCGGCCGGTGTCCCGCCCGGCGCCCGCGACCCTTGTCCCGACCGTCCGGACGGGTGAAGGATGACGGCACCCGCCCCCGCCCGGCGCCGCCGTCGTCGCCGGCCACGACCCGAGGAGACCCCCGTATGCCGTCCCCCCGCTGGGTGCCGGGAGCGCTCGCGACCTCCGTCGCCTGCGCCCTCGCGCTCTCCCTCGTGCCCTCCGCCTCGGCCGCCCCCACCGACCCGGACGGCGACGTCCTCACCCGCGTCGCCGAGGAGCGCTCCCAGGGCCGCGCCTTCGGCACGGCCTCGCTGTCGCGCGTCGTCCAGCGCGGTGAGGCCGACCTGCCCGCGCAGCCGAGGAACGACGTCATCGAGGACGTCCCGGTGAACCCGGCCGACGCGTCGATCCCGCTCAACCTCATCCCGTACCACGAGTTCGCCCCGCGGCTGCGGGCGCTGCAGGCGAGCGACCGCATCAGCGTCGAGGTCATCGGCCAGAGCACGCAGGGCCGCGACATGCACCTGGTCGTCGCGACGTCGCCCATGAGCGACGGCGAGTGGGACGACTGGCAGGAGCTGTCGGACCTGCGGACGGAGGACCCGGCCGCCGCGCTCGCGCTGTTCGAGGCCGGCGGCTACGACGGCTGGAAGAAGCCGGTCTTCATCAACAACAACATCCACGGCAACGAGTGGGAGGGCACGGACGCCGCCTTCCGCCTGCTCGACGAGCTGGCCACCTCGACCGACCCCGAGGTCGAGCAGCTGCTCGAGGACCACGTGGTCGCCGTCGTCATGAGCAACAACCCCGACGGCCGCGTGAACGCGACCCGCGCCAACGGCAACGGCTTCGACATGAACCGCGACCACATCACGCAGTCGCAGCCGGAGGTCCGGACGGTCCGCGACCAGATCATCCGGTACAACCCGCTCACGTTCATCGACCTGCACGGCTACGTCGGCGGCACCCTCATCGAGCCGACGACCGGGCCGCACGGCGAGAACTACGAGTACGACCTCTACATCCGCAACGCCATCCGCAACGCGCTCGCGATGGAGGCGGAGATCCTCGCCGAGGTCGGCCCCGACCTGCCGAACTGGCAGGGCAGCGTCGAGGCCACCCAGCTCGACATCCCGTGGCGCAACCGCACGACCGGCTGGGACGACTGGCCGCCGATCTTCACGCCGATGTACGCGATGTACCACGGCGCGATCGGGCACACGATCGAGTTCCCGCTCAACCCGCGCAGCAGCCAGCTGAGCGTCGAGGAGCGTCACCGCCGGACCGCCGTCAACACCCGCGTCGCGCTCAGCGCCATGGAGGGCAACCTCGGCTGGGTGGCCGAGAACGGCGACACCCTGCTGGCGGACCAGCTCGAGCTGTTCCGTCGCGGCGCGGCGGGCGAGGGCACGCGCCCCGTCGACGACGAGCTCGCCCTGTCGCTCGCGGCCGGCACGAACGACGAGACCTTCACCAAGGAGTTCCCGCGCGCCTACGTCGTCCCCGCCGGCGACGCCCAGCGCAGCGACACCGCCGCGGCCCGGCTCGTGCAGTTCCTCGTGGACAACGACGTGGCGGTGACGGTCGCGAAGACGCCGGTCCGCATCGGCGGCGAGCGGTTCGAGGCGGGCTCCTACGTCGTCGACATGCACCAGGCCAAGCGCGGGCTCGCGAGCACCATCCTCGAGCCCGGCCGCGACGTGAGCGACGAGTTCCCCACCATGTACGACATCTCCGGCTGGAGCCTCGGGGACCTGTGGGGCGCGAGCGTCGAGGTCGTGGAGGAGACCGGGCGGATGCCGGTCAACCAGCTCGTCGACGTCTCCTCCACCGTGCCGACCGGCTCCTTCCCGGAGGGCCGGCGCGCCGGCTACCGCTTCGAGGTCGACTCGCTCGAGGGCGTGCAGGCCGTCAACCGCCTCGCCACCGCCGGGCTCGCGCTGGGCCGGCTCGAGGACGGCGGCTTCGTGGTGAGCGGCGACGCGGCCGAGGTCCGGGCCGTCGCCCGGGAGCTCGGGGTCGCCTTCTCGGTGGCGGGCCCGGCCGACGTCGCGGCGGCGGCGCCCTTCAGCGGCACCCGGCTCGGGGTCAGCGGCCTCAACGACGAGCTGTTCGCCCTGCGGGCGATGGGCTTCGACGTCACCCCCGTCAGCCACACCGGCTTCAACGACGGCTCGTACGCCTTCGACGACTTCGACGCGCTCTACGTGTCGTCGACGGCCTTCAACCCGCAGTCCCTCGACGCCACCGCCCAGGCGGCGTTCTCGGCGTGGCTCGCCGAGGGGCACAACGTCGTGGGCCGGGGCGCCGGCGGCGCCCTGTTCAGCACCCGGGCGGACCTGCTCGCGGCGACCGTCGCGAGCACGACGAACAGCGCCACGCCGGCCGCGGGCCAGGTCCGCAGCGACGCGAACGGGACCGTGCGGGTAGTCAACGACCCGGCGAGCCCCGTGACCGGTGACGCCGGTGAGGTGTCGTTCGTGTCGCCGCCGCGGCCCTTCACCTCGGTCCCGGCCGGGGCGCGCGTCGACCAGCGCCTCGGCGACGGCTCGTTCGTCATCGCCGGGCACTGGATCGGCTCCGCCGCCTGGGCCGGGGCGCCGGTCGTCGTGAGCGGCAGCGCCCGCGGCGCCGACGTCACCCTGTTCGGCACCGAGCCGCTGTACCGCGCCCACCCGCAGGGCCTGTTCACGCAGGTCGCGGAGGGCCTGTGGTGGTGACGGGCGGGCCGGTCGGCTGAGCCGTCCGGACGCACGACCGGTGGCCCGGGAGCACCCGCTCCCGGGCCACCGGCGTCTCAGCCGCCCGCGACGGACTGGACGACGTCCACGTCGGTGCCCGTGGGCACGGGGGTGTCGAGCCCCCGCAGCCGGCGCACCTCCTCGCCGGCGAGGTAGACGTTGACGAAGCGGCGCAGCCCACCCTGCTCGTCGCGCAGGCGGCGTCCCAGGGCGGGGTGCGCGGCCGCGGCGGCGTCGAGGACGTCGCGGACGGTCGGTGCCGCGCCGGCATACCCGACCACGTCGAGCCCGACCTCGCGCGCCCCGCCGAGGTCGGTGGCCAGCGCCCTCGGCACGCGCAGCAGCACCCTCACGGCAGCCCCGGCAGCTCCGGCAGCACGGCCGCCCGCACGCAGAGCACGTCCGGCAGCCCGGCCGCGACCTCGGTGAACGTCGCGCCGGCGTCCGCGGACGCCCACACCTGCCCCGACCGGCTGCCGAGGTACACCCCGGTCCGTCCCGCGCCGGCCACCGCGGCGTCGTCGACGCACGCGGCGTCGCGCAGGACGGCGTTGAAGTGGCCCTCGGGCAGACCGTCGCCGTGCGCGGTCCAGGTCCGCCCGGCGTCGTCGGAGCGGTGCACGGCCAGCCGTCCGCCCGGCGGCACCCGCTCGCCGTCGGCGACGAGCGGCACCACCCACACCCGTCCCGGCGTCAGGGGGTCGGCGAGGACGGGGAACCCGAAGTCGCTCGGCAGGCCGTCGGCGATCGACGTCCACGTGTCGCCCGCGTCGTCGCTGCGGTACACGCCGTGGTGGTTCTGCGCGTACAGCCGGGAGGGGTCCCCGGCGTCGCGGGCCACCTTGTGCACGCACTGCCCGAACTCCGGTGCCGGGCCGGGCAGGAAGTACGCGGAGATGCCGACGTTGCGCGCGCGCCACGACGACCCGCCGTCGTCGCTGCGGTACACCCCGCCCGTGCTCATGGCGACGTGCACGGTGTCGTCGACCGGGCTCGGCAGGACGGTGTGCGCCGCCGCACCGCCGTAGCCGGCGCCCCACTCGCCCCGGTGCGGGTGGTCCCACAGCGCCTGCACGAGGTCGAAGTGCTCACCGCCGTCGGTGCTGCGCCACACGGAGATCGGTTCGCAGCCCGCCCAGACGACGCCCGGGCGCCCGGCGGTGTCCGGGCGCAGCTGCCACACCCGTTCCAGCGACGCGCCGGTCGGCTCGGGGAAGCGGATGGCCCCGTGGTCGGGCTCCTGCCAGGTCGCGCCGAGGTCGTCGCTGCGCACGACCGTCGGACCCCAGTGCTCCGAGCGGGTGCCGACGAGCACGCGGGTGCGTCCGTCGCGGGTGTCCAGCGCCACGGCCGGCACCTCGTGCATGAGCAGGTGCGGCTCCGAGACCCGCCACGTCACCCGGTCCTCGCTCGTGGCGAGCCAGAGCCCCTTGCGTGTGCCGATCGCGAGCAGAGTCGTCATGCAGGACGAGACGCCTCCGGCGCGCGGAACTCATCGCGCGGGCGCGGTCCCGGTGCCCCCGTCGTCGGCGGACCGGGTCTCCGCGTACACCTCCCGCACGGCGGCCGCGACGGCCGCGGTGAGCGGGACGAACAGCAGCGCCCCGGCGATGCCCCACAGCAGGCCGCCGGCGGTGACGGCGACGAGCACGACCGCCGGGTGCAGGCGCAGGCTGCGGCCCATCACCCACGGCTCGATGACGTCGTTGCCGACCTGCTGGACGACGACGACCAGCACGAGGGTGAGCAGGGCCGTCGTCACGCCGCCGTCGACGAGCGCCACCGCGACGGCCAGCGCCCCGCCCACGAGCGCCCCGATCGTCGGCACGTACGACAGGGCGAACTGCAGCACGGCGAGCAGCAGCACGAGCGGGACGCCGAGCGCGAGCAGCCCGAGACCGATGCCGACCGCGTCGAAGACCGCGACGACGGTGAGACCGCGCACGTACGCGCCGACGGTGTGCCACGCGGCGGTCCCGGCGCGGGCGACGCGTGCCCGCGGACCGGGCGCGACGCGCCGCAGCGTCCAGCGCCACATCGAGCGGCCGTCCTTGAGGAACAGGAAGGCGAACGCCAGGGCGAGGAACACCCCGACGAGCACCTCGAAGGCGCCGGACACCGCGGACGCGGCCTGCCCGAGCGCGCCGCCGGAGGACTGCGAGCCCTCCGGGGGCCGCGAGCCGCCCGAGGACTGCGAGCCGTCCGAGGCGCCGGAGGGCTGCACCTGCTCCGGCACCGCCGCCCGGAGCGGTTCCGGCAGGCGCTGGGTGGCCTGCTGCACCCGGTCGGCGAGCTGTGGCGCCTGCTCGGCCAGGCTCGCCCCGAGCAGCGCCCCCAGACCGCCCACGACCGCCAGGAGCAGCACCACGACGGCGAGCGAGGACACCCACCGCGGCAGGCCCCGCCGGTCGGCCCGGTTCACCAGGGGCGCGAACGTGCCGGCCACGAGGGCGGCGACCGCCAGCGCGACGAGCAGCGTGGTGAGCGCCGACACGAGCTGACCGAGCAGCCAGGCCGCCCCGCCCACCACCGCGAGCAGGCCCGCGACCGTCGCGGCGCGCACGAGCCAGGGGGGCGCGGGCAGCCGCGGCCACCTGGCCGGGCCGTCGGTCGGCGGCGTCGCGGGCGGCGGGTCGTCGTCGGGCACGGGACGTGTCTACCCGCACGGGCCGGGCGGCACGCGCCGGGACACGACGCCGCTGCGGGCCTTTGCCGCCCGGCGGCACCGCGCCTACCGTGGGAGCAGGGCGCCTGGTGCGTCGAGCGAGGAGGCTCACGATGACCGCGACGGCCCACGGACCCACGGCCCCGCCGAGCGACGGCGCAGGTGGCCGCCCGCACGTGCTCGTGGCCGCGCTCGGTGACACCGAGCACGGCGACGAGGGCTTCGCCGCGCACGTCCTGCGCTCGCTGCCGCGCGACGTCCTGCCCGCCGGGGTCGAGGTCGCCTACTACGGCACGGCGACGGACCGGCTGCTGGCGGACCTCGAGCGCGGGTGGGACGGGCTCGTCGTCCTCGACGCGCTGCCGGAGCGGGGCTGTCCGGGCTCGCTGCGCGTCGTGGACCTCGACAACCGGCGCACCGTGACCCTGTCGCACGACCTCGACGCGCCCCGCGGCGAGGCCCCCGCCGGCACCACCCTCGTCGACGCCGCCCGGCGCCTGGTGCCCCGCACCGTGCTCGTGGGCTGCGAGGTCGTGACGGCCGACGAGCGCGTCGGGCTGACCGGGGACGTCGAGGCGTGCGTGCGTCCCGCCGCGCGCTTCGTGCTGTCGGTGCTCGGGCGCATCACGGGCACCCACGTGCCGGAGCCGGACTGGCTGCGCGAGGCGGACGAGGCCCCCGGCGACGACGGGGACCGGGACCTGCTGCTGACCCGCGGCCCGCTCGGTCGCCTCAGGTAGCACCCGGGTCGGGTAGCAGCGCCCTCGTCCCGCGGCCACCATGGGGCCATGCGGGTCGTGGTGGCAGGTGGGCACGGTGCGGTCGCGCGGCTGACGGCGCGCAGGCTGGTCGCCGACGGGCACGAGGTCGTGGGGATCGTGCGCAACCCCGACCACGTCGCCGACCTCGAGCAGGACGGCGCGGTGCCCGTCGTCGCCGACCTCGAGCGGGTCGACGCCGACGCGCTCGCCGCCGTCGTCCAGGGCGCCGACGCGGTCCTCTTCGCCGCCGGCGCGGGACCGGGCAGCGGTACCGCGCGCAAGGACACCGTCGACCGGGGCGCGGCGGTCCTGCTCGCCGACGCGGCCGAGCGGGCGGGCGTCCGGGCCTACGTCCTCGTGTCGAGCATGGGGGCGGACGGCGTCCGCGACGGCGCCACGCCCGACGGGGTGGACGAGGTGTTCCTCGCCTACCTGCGGGCCAAGCTCGCCGCGGAGGACGACGTGCTCGCCCGCGACGGCCTCGACGCGGTCGTGCTCCGCCCCGGGCACCTCACGGACTCCCCCGCGGGCGGTCGGGTCCGCCTCGCCCGGTCCGTCGACGCCGGCGACGTGCCGCGCGACGACGTCGCGGCGGTGCTCGTCGCGCTGCTCGGCGCCGCGGTCGACGGCCGTGCGGGGCGCCGGACGGTGCTCGAGCTCGTCGCGGGCGACGAGCCCGTCGACGACGCCGTCCGGGCGGCCGTGGGCAGCGACCGGGGCTGAGGCGTGCCGGAGGGCGACAGCGTCTGGCGCGTCGCTCGCCGCCTCGACGACCGGCTGAGCGGGCGCCGTTTCGTCCGCAGCGACTTCCGCGTGCCGCAGCACGCGACGGCGGAGCTCGCCGGGCGTCGGGTGCTGTCGACGGTGAGCCGGGGCAAGCACCTGCTCACGCGGCTCGACGGCGACGTCACGCTCCACACCCACCTGCGCATGGACGGCGAGTGGTCCGTCGTGCGCGCGGGGAAGGTGCTGCCGCGGCGGCTGCAGCCCGACGTGCGCGTGGTCCTCGCGACGGACGGGCCGACCGCGTACGCGCTGCGGATGCCCGTCGTCGAGCTGGTGCGGACCACGCGGGAGGCCGACGTCGTCGGTCACCTCGGCCCCGACCTGCTGGGACCGGACTGGGACCCGGCGGAGGCCGTCCGGCGGCTCGCGGCCGACCCCGCGCGCCCGCTGGCGGCGGCGCTGCTGGACCAGCGCAACCTCGCCGGGCTCGGCAACCTGTGGGTCAACGAGCTGTGCTTCCTGCGGGGACGCTCGCCGTGGACCCCGGTCGGTGAGGTGGACCTGCCGCCGCTGGTGGACCTGGCCGCGCGCCTGCTGCGCTTCTCGGTCTCCGGGGCGGGCACCGGGCAGCGCACGGCGCAGGTGACGACGGGCGACCCCCGGCCCGGGCACGACCACTGGGTGTCGGGCCGCGCGGGGCGGCCGTGCCTGCGCTGCGGGACGACCGTGCGGGTCGTCGCCGAGGTTCCGGGCGACGCCGAGCGACGGCGCACGTGGTGGTGCCCGCGCTGCCAGCCCGGCCCCGCACCCGAGGCGGGCCGGACCGGCGGGGCGGGCCTCAGACGGTGACGGCCGGCGTCGTGCCGGTGGCCCGGGCCATCGCGGCGAGCACGCCCGCGCCGGGCTCCAGCTTCGGCGGGAGGGCGACGGGCGCGTCGTCGACCTCGACGTGCCACACGCGTCCCGCCCGGAACCGCCGCTCCCGCCGCTGCGTCGGCACGTCGAGGGCGAGCAGGTCCTCGTCGGCGGCGGGCGCGGCGACGGCGAGGTCGTCGTCGTCCCGCCCGGCACCCCGCACCTCGGTGGTGACGACGCGCACGAGCTGGGCGCGGGCGGTCAGGACGACGGTGGTCACGGTCTCCGACACGGTCCGGGGCGCGCCCGCCGTGCCGTCGGCGGGGTCGGCGAGCCACAGCTCCTGCCGCCACGAGCGCCGGTGCAGCACCCACCCGCGCACGCCGGCCGGCAGCCCCGGCACGCGGACGGACGGCACGAGCGCGGCGCGGACGGCGTAGCGGGCGCCGAGACCGACCGCGAACCGCCACCCGGGCGTGGGTGCGGCTGCGACCGCTCCGCGCCGCACCCGGGTCCCGCTCGCGAGCGGCCTCGTGAGGAGGTCGGTGGCGCCCTCGGGCACCGTCCCGCCGGCCACCGTCTCGTCGACCACGGTCCCGCCGGCCACCGTCCCGTCGACCACGGCCCCGCCGGCCACCGTCTCGCGGACCACCGTCATGCCGTCCCCCTCCGCGTCCACCGCCGGCGCGTGCGGCCGGCGACCGGAGCCATCGTGACCGGCGGACGCGGCAGGCGTCCCCTCCGACGGCGGTTGTTCACGTACTCGTCACGGGACCGACACGCGACCGTCCCCGGGCGGCCCCGGGCCGCTCAGCCGGCCGTGTCCCGGGGCGGCAGCAGCGCCCGGACGTCGTCGTCGTCGAGCTGGTCGAAACGCTCGTACCAGAGGCTCACGGCCCGCAGGTCGCCCGGCAGCAGGGGGCACACCACGTGGTCGGCGAGGCGCGCGAGCTCCTCGGTGACGTCGGGCGGGCCGACCGGCACGGCGAGCACGAGCAGCCGCGGGCCCGTCGAGCGCAGCAGCCGCAGCGCCGCGTGCGCGGTCGCCCCCGTCGCCAGCCCGTCGTCGACGAGCACGACGTCCGCCCCCGTCGTCGGCGGCAGCGGGCGCTCCCCGCGGTAGGCGCGGGCGCGCCTGGCCACCTCCTCGCGGGCCCCGGCCACCGCGGCCGCGACGACGCGCTCGCCGAGCCCGTGCGCCGCCGGCGTCAGGACGGGCTCCGCGCGGCCCTCGGCCACCGCCCCGACCGCGACCTCCGGGTGACCCGGCAGGGTCACCTTTCGGGCGACGACGACGTCGAGGGAGGTCCCGAGCGCCGCGGCGACCGGACGCGCGACGGGCAGCCCGCCGCGGGGCAGCGCGAGGACCACGGGGCGCGCGAGACCGAGGTGCGCCACGGCAGGCGCGATCCGCTCCCCCGCGTCGTCACGGTCGCGGTACCTCACGCCGGCCACCTCCCCGCCCGAGTGTCCCGCCGCGCCGGCAGCGGCACCAGGCCCGGCGGGGACTGTGCACCCAGGTCCATCCCGCGTCGGTGACGCGTCGCCTAGCGTGCGGCGGCACGTGACCGCGAGGACGACGGGAGCCCATGCACGTGACAGTCCGCCCCGGCGCCCAGCAGGCCGACGGCACCGCCCCGGAGCGGTCCCGGCGCCGGCTCGCGCCGCCCGTCGACACCGTGCCGGCCGCGGTCGCCGGCGTGGTGCCCGTCGCGGCGGGCGGGCAGGTGCCCGGCTCCGCCGCCTGACCCCTGGTCGCCACCGCCCCGCGGCTGCATCATCAGCCCATCGACGCCACCCGACCCGACCCGCGACGCGCCGGCAACCCGTCGTGGCCGCGTCGTCCGCTGCAGGCCGCGGTGCTGCTGCTCGCCGGTGTGGGGGTGCTCGCCGCCGGTCTCGCCGTGGCCGTCGGCGCCGCGGGTGCCCCCGAGGCGGCGCTGCCGCTCCTCGCCTTCGCGGTGGTGGGGGCGTCCACGCTCGGGCTCGGCTGCCTCGCGTGGCTGCGGCGCCCGTACAACGGCTCGGGGCTGCTGCTGTGCGTGACGGGGGTGCTCAGCGTCCTGGCGGTCGCCGGCAACGCCGAGGACCCGCTGCTGCGCGCCGTCGGCTTCGTGGCGGGCCAGGCCCCGATCGCGGCCCTCGCGCACGTCCTGCTCGCCTTCCCCTCCGGGCGGCTGCGTGGCCGCCTCGCCACCGCCCTGGTCGCGGGCCTGTACCTCCTCACCGTCGGCGGGGACGCGGTACGGCTGCTCGACGCCGGGCGGCTGGGCCTGCCCCCCGGGCAGGACGGCGCGGTGGGGGACGGCGTCCGGACGGTGCAGGCGGTGCTCGGCGGCACGCTGCTGAGCGTCGCGGTCGTCGTGCTGCTCGTGCGGGTCCTCCGCCCGTCGAGGTCCCCGCGGCCCCGCCGCGACCGCTGGGGCCTCGGTGTGGTCCGGGTCTGGGGTGCGGTCGCGCTCGCGTTCTTCCCCCTGTCCGCCAACCTGCTCAACCGCCTGCTCGGCTGGTCCGAGCTCGACATCTTCGTCGCGCAGGTCGTGCTGCTGCTGTCGACACCGGCCGTCCTGACGGTCGCCCTGCTGCGCTCGGGCTTCGCCCGGATGGGACGGGTGGACGAGCTCGGCATCGCCCTCGGCGGCCCGGCGGGCCGCTCGGCGGGGCTCGGGGCGGCCGTCGCCGAGGCCGTCGGGGACCCCTCGCTGCGCCTGACTGTCGTGCCCGGGCCCGCCGTCCCGGGTGACCGGCCGACCCCGCGGGCGTCGGAGGCGGAGCCCGACCGCGGCCGCGTGCTCGTGCAGGGCCGCCACGGCGCCGTCGCCGAGATCGACTACGACGCCGTGCTGCTGCCCGACCCCGGCCCGGTCGAGGCGGCCGGCGCGGTCGTCGCGCTCGCGCTGGAGCGCGAGCAGCTGACCGCCGACCTCATCGCGAGCAACCGGCGCGTCGTCGCGAGCCGGGCCCGCGTCGTCGAGCTCGCCGACGCGGAGCGACGTCGCCTCGCCGCCGACCTGCACGACGTCCTGCAGGCCCGGCTCGTCCTCGTCGCGATGCGGGCGGGTCGGCTGGCCGCAGAGCTGGACGCGACCCGGGACGGGGACGCCACGACCTCCGCGGCCGAGGCGGGCCTCACCAGCCTGCGCGCCGAGGTCGACGACGCCATCACCGAGCTGCGCCGACTCGTGCACGGCGTCATGCCCGCGGTCCTCATGGACGCCGGTCTCGTGCCCGCGGTCAGGGAGCTGCTCGACCGGGTGCCCGTGGCCGTCGAGGCCGTGTTCCGCTCACCGGACCGGCCGGCGCTGCCGCGCGCCGTCGCGAGCACGGCGTACTTCGTCCTCGCCGAGGCGGTGACGAACGCCGTCAAGCACGCGCACGCGACCCGGCTGCTCGTGCGCGTGGAGCGGACCGGGGACGTCCTCGTCGTCGAGCTCGCCGACGACGGCGTGGGCGGGGCGCGTCTGCCCTCGGCGGCGACGGAGCCGTCCCACGAGGACGGTCGCCGGCCCGGCATCGGCCTGCGGGGCCTCGTGGACCGGGTCGAGGCGCTGGCCGGGCACGTCGTGCTCGACAGCCCGTCCGGCGGCGGGACCCGGCTGAGGGTGGAGCTGCCGTGCGGGTCGTGATCGTGGAGGACGAGACCCTGCTCCTGCAGGGCCTCGTCGCGGTGGTGCAGGGCGGCGGGATGACCGTGGTCGCGACCGCGACCGACGCGGTGACCGGCGAGGCCGCGGTCCGCTCGCACCGCCCGGACCTGCTCCTCACCGACATCCGGCTGCCGCCCGGCCGCGGCACGGACGGCCTCGACGCGGTCCTGCGGCTGCGGCGCGACCGCCCCGCGCTGCCGGTCATGGTCCTCTCGCAGTACGTGACCCGTGGCTACGCCCACGACCTGCTCGCGGGCCGCGCCCCCGCGGGCACCGGCTACCAGCTCAAGCAGCGCGTCGGTGACCCCGCCACGTTCGTGACGGCCCTGCGGACCGTCGCGGCCGGCGGCATCGCCCTGGACCCCGAGGTCGTGCAGCTCATGGCCGAGCGCGCCCGCGCGGGCGACGACGGCCTGCACCGCCTGACGCCGCGGCAGCGCGAGGTGCTCGCCCTGCTCGCCACCGGCCGGTCGAACAGCGGGATCGCCCAGCGGCTCGGGGTGGGCGAGCGGGCCGTGGTCGCGCACACGTCCCGCATCTACGACGAGCTGGGCATCGCCGCGGACGACGCCGACCACCGCCGGGTCCTCGCCGTCCTGCGCTACCTCGGCGAGACCGGGGCCGACGGACCTGCTCACGACTCCCCCGGACGGACCAGCCCGCTCTCGTAGGCGACGCCGACCGCCTGCACGCGGTCCCTCAGGCCCAGCTTGGCGAGCAGCCGGGACACGTGGGTCTTCACGGTCGCCTCCCCCAGGTACAGCTCGGCCGCGACCTCCGCGTTGGACAGGCCGCGGGCGACGAGCCGGAGCACGTCCTTCTCGCGCTCGGTGAGCGAGGCGACGAGGTCCGCGCGCGTGCGGGCGGGCGCCGCGGCGCCGAAGGCCCGGATGACCCGCGGGGTCAGCGTCGGGTCCAGGAGGCCACCGCCGGCGGCGACGGCGCGGACGGCCGCCACCAGCTGCTCCGGCGGGGCCACCTTGAGCAGGAAGCCGCTCACGCCCCCGCGCAGCGCCTCGGCGAGGTACTCGTCCTCGTCGAACGTCGTGAGCACGACCACGCGCGGCGGGTCGGGCAGGGCGAGCAGGCGGCGCGAGGCCTCGAGCCCGTCGACCCGCGGCATGCGGATGTCGACGAGGACGACGTCCGGCGAGGTGCGGGTCACCACGTCGACGGCCTCCGCGCCGTCACCCGCCTCGCCGACCACCTCGACGTCCGGCTCGGCGGTGAGGACCATGCGCAGCCCCACCCGCACCATCGCCTCGTCGTCGACGAGGACGACCCGGATGCTCACGCGCTCACCGGTGCCGCGGCACGGGGAAGCGGGCCTCGACGCGGAAGCCGTCGGCGGTCGGGGCCGCGGTGAGGGTCCCGCCGTAGGCGGCGACGCGCTCGCGCATGCCGACCAGGCCGTGCCCGCCCACCGACGCGGCTGCCTGCCCGTCGCCCGGGCCCGCGGCCCGGTCCGGCCGTGCCGGGCTGCCGTGGTCGGTGACCAGGACCGTGACGGCGTCCGCACGCCGGCGCAGCACGACCTCACAGCGGCTGCCGGGCGCGTGGCGCAGCGCGTTCGTCAGGCACTCCTGCAGGACCCGGTAGGCCGACACGTCGAGCCCGGGCGGCAGCTCGACCGGCTCGCCGTCGTGCGTGAGGCGCACGTCCAGGCCGGCGGCCCTGACCTGCCGGACCAGGTCCTCGGCGTGCCCGAGCGACGGGGTCGGCGCCGTGCCCGCTTCGCCGGCCGCGTCCTGGCGGAGGATCCCGACGAGGGCGCGGAGGTCGTCGACCGACCGGCGGCCGAGCTCCTCCAGCCCCAGCATGACCTCGCGCTCCTGCGGGCGGTCCCGCAGCACGTCGTCCAGCTGGCGGCGCAGGCCGCCCACCTGCAGGGTCATGACGCTGACGGAGTGCGCGACCGCGTCGTGCACGTCGCGCGCGATGCGGGTGCGCTCGGCGGCCACCGCCGCACGGGCGCTCACCTCCCGCTCGGCGTCCAGGGCCGCGGCGAGGCGCGCGAGCTCACGCGCCCGGCTCTGCGCCCGGTGCACGAGCACCCCGAGCCACCACGACGGCAGGAGCATGGCGGCCAGGAAGACCGAGTCCCACGACCCGCCGCCGGCGAAGGCGCCCGCCACCGCGAAGCCGACGAGCACCACCCCGAGGGCGACGGCGGACCGGCGGAGCGGGTCCGCCCACCCCGCCCAGGCCAGGCCCACCACCACGGCGACGAACGAGGCGCCCGCGAGCCCGGGCAGACCCGCGAGCAGGCCGACGGGGAAGGACAGGGCGAGCACGACGGCGCCGGCCGAGGCCCACCGCACGGCCACGAGGTAGCCGACGCCGAGGAGTGCGGCGACGACGCCCACCCCGAGGGGGTGCTCCCGGTACGTCGGGTCGAGCCGACCCTCGACGACGGCGAGGACGGGCGCGAGGACGGCCCCGGCCAGCGGCAGCAGGCGCGCGTCGCGCCACGGGTGCCGCTCGCGTCGCCCGGGACGGCCGTGCACGGGGGCGGGTCGCAGCATGCGGTCACGGTAGGGCGGGGGCAGGTCCGCCGGCGTCCGCCGTGCGGCGGACCCGCGGGACGGCGCGGGTCCGCCGCGAGGCGGAGCCGCGCAGGTCCCCCTCGGCGGACGCGCGGCGAGCCGCGCCCTTCCTAGCGTCCTCCTCGTCGCCGACCGGCGGCACGCGGCAGGAGCCGCGCAGACGAAGGAGAGCCACCGTGACCACCCCCACCACCCGCCGCGACACCGACCGAGCCGCCGCTGCCCCCGTTCCCGCGCCCGCCGCCCCGGTCGACGCGGACCCCGGCGAGCCGGCTCGCAGCGCCCCGCCGCGGGCCATGCGCCTCGCGGGCGCCTCGGCGCTGGTCGCCGGGCCGCTGCTGTTCGTCGCCGGCATGGTCACCTCGCCCGACATGGCCGGTGAGGGCGCGGCCGACTACGTGACCTCCCTGGCCCGTGACGAGGTCCTCACGCAGGTCTCGGCCCTGTTCCTGCACTACGGCAACCTGCTCATGGGCCTGGGCTTCCTCGCCGCCCCGCTGCTGGTCCGCGGCCGCCGGGGCCGGGGCCTCACCGTGCTCGGGGCGCTGGTGTCGGCCGTCGCCTTCCTCAACCAGGCCGGGGCGCTGCTGTCCGACTGGTGGATCATGGAGCTGGGCCGCACCCTCGACCTCGCGCAGGCCGCAGCCCTCTCGGAGTCCGCGCTCGCGCACCCCCTGCTGCAGGTGTGGTTCGGCACGGAGGTCCTGTGCGCCGTCGGTCCGGTCCTGCTGCTGGCGGGCCTGGCCCGTGCGGGTGTCCTGCACTGGGTGACCGTGCCGTGGCTCGTGCTCGGCGTCGTCGGCGGGTTCGCCCTCGGTGGCACCCAGCCGCTGCTGCTCGCCGGGCTCCTGCTCGTCGCCCTGGCGCCCTTCGCGCTCATCGGGGTGCGGCTGTTCCAGCGGGTCCGGGCGGGCGTCGCCTGAGGTCCGCGTCCACCTACGGCCGCCTGCGTCCGGTCGCCCGCCCCCGCACCGGGAGGCGGGCGGCCGGGCGCACTGGCACGGTCGTGGGATGACAGCGACACGAACCGGCGCCGCGGGGGCCCTGCTCGCCGTCCTCGTCCTGCTCACCGCCTGCAGCGGGGAGGCGGGCGAGGACCCGACCGAGGCACCGACCGGCAACGTGTTCCCCGAGGGGACCATCGACCCGGCGGCCTCGCCCACGGCCGACTTCCCCTGAGGGGTCAGGCGACCTCGCCGCGCACGAGCCGGCGCTGCGCGGCGAGCACCGCGACGGCGGCGAGGAGCAACGGTCCCGCCCACGCCCAGCCCAGCCCGACGCCCTGGGACGGCACGGGCGTGCCGCCGAGGTGGGCGAGCAGCGAGGAGCTGTACGTGCTGACGGCCAGACGCGCCGGCAGCGCGGCGAAGGCGGCGACGACGCCCTCCCACACGAGGACGTAGACGAGACCGAGGACGAGCGCTCGGCGCACCGCGAGGCCGAGGAACGCGAACAGCCCGGCGTACCCGACGCACGCCATGAGCGCCGCGTAGCCGGCGGCGACGACCACGCCCCAGCCGGCACCCGCGGAGGCGGCGAGCACGACCGCGGCGACGACGGCGAGCGGGGCCGAGCGGACGAGCACCGCGAGAGTCGCCGCCACGGCCAGACGCCACCGCGCGACCGGCCGCAGCCACAGGTAGACGAGCGTGCCGTCGTCGCGCAGGTCGCCGACGACCCCGGCGGCCTGCACGAGGCTGAGCAGCGGCGCGTACAGCGTGAGCACGAGCGTGGCGACGAGGGTCGCGACCTGCTCGTCCGCCACGCCCACGCCCGCGTCCGCCCGCAGCCGGACCACGAGGCCGACCGCGCCGAGGGCGAGCGCCGTCGCCACCGACAGCACGAGCCGGAGCCGGCCCTGTGCCGCGCGGGTCATGGTGGTGGTGAGCAGCCACAGGGACGGCTGCCGCACGCCGGGCGCGCCCGCCCGCGTGCTCGTCGCCGCGCTCACCGGGTCACCAGGTAGCGGAAGACGCTGTCGAGGTCGTCGTCGAGCGGCCTGACCTCGTGCAGCCGCGCCCCGACCGCGACCGCGGCGGGCGCGAGCCGGCGCCGCAGCGCGGGGGCACCGAGCGTGTCGACGACCACCGCTCCCCCGGGGCCGGGGTCGTCGGGTGGCGGCTCGGAGACCGCGACCGCGACGACGCCCGGCAGGCCGACGAGGGCGGCGGCCAGCGCGCGCGGGCGGTCCGTCCCGACCCGCACCTTGAGCGGACGGTCGTCGAGCAGCTCGCGCAGGCCGCGCGACGTGCCGGCGGCGACGGCTCGCCCCTGCGCCATGACGAGCACGCGGTCGCTGATGCGGTCGAGCTCGCCGAGCACGTGGCTCGACACGAGCACCGTGCGGCCCTCCCGCCCGAGGTCCGCGACGAGGTCGAGCACGGCGAGCCGCTGGCGCGGGTCGAGGCCCTCGACGGGCTCGTCGAGCACGAGGAGGGAGGGGCGGTGGACGATGGCCTGGGCGAGCTTCGCCCGCTGGCGCTCCCCGCCGGAGCGCTGCCGCAGCGGACGCGGGTCGGCGGGGTCGAGACCGACGCGCTGCAGCGCCTGCTCGGTGGCGGTGTCGGGGTCGGCCACGCCGTTCAGCCGCGCGGCGGTCGCGACGAAGCGGGTGGGGCTGTCGGAGTCGAACAGCGCCTCCTGCTGCGGCGCGATACCGACGTGCCGGTACACGTCCGGGTGCCGGCGCGGGTCGCGGCCGAACAGGCGGACGGTGCCTCGGGAGGGCCAGGTCAACCCGCACACGAGGCGCAGCAGCGTGGACTTCCCGGCGCCGTTCGGTCCGAGCAGGGCGGTCACGCCCGGGCGGAGCGTGAGGCTCACCTCGGACACGGCGACCACGGAGCCGTACCAGCGGCTCACCTGGTCCAGCTCGGCGACGGGGTCGCCCTGCGGGTCGTGCGGGTCGAGCGCTGCGTGCCCCGTGCCCGCGTCGGCGGTGCGGTGGGCGCCGAGGTCCGGCTGGGTGGTGGTCCGGGTGCTCATCGGGAGACCTTCGTGGTGGCGTAGGAGGTGACGACGACGGTCGTGGGGACCGCCACCCAGGCGAGCCAGGCCGCGCCGACCTGCCACAGCGGGACCGTCGACAGGGCGCTGTCGGCACCGAGCAGGCGCGCCGGGGCCTCGAAGGCGACGGCGACGACGTCCACGAGCTGCACGACCGGCCACGACCCGGTCCCGACGAGGACGGCGCTGACGGCTCCGCCGACGAGGAGCAGCACGGCGATGACAGCCGTCGCGACGACGCGTCGGGAGGTGAGGCTGGAGGCCGCGGCCCCGACGGCCGCCACGGGCAGCGCGAGCAGCGGTGTCGCGAGCAGGATCCGCCACAGCACGTCGAGGAGCTCCGCGACGGGCGGCACGGCGTCACCGGTCCCGGCGAGCCCGAGCAGGAGCAGCAGCGGCGGCCCGAGCGCGACGAGGGCGAGCAGGACGACGAGGGCCACGGCCTTGGCGAGCAGGTACGTCCACCGGGTGAGCGGCGTCGCGAGGTAGCGCCCGAGCATGCCCGTGCGCTTGTCGGTGCAGAACAGCTCCGGCACGACGAGGGCGGCGAAGGCGACGACAGCCGTCGTGATGAGCTGGTAGTAGTCGCGCACCGACTCCACGAGCGTCTGCTGCAGCACGTCACCCGCGATGACCGCCACGCCGACGAGGGCGAGCGCGGGCAGGTACGCGACGAGCAGGACCAGGCCGATCGGCACCTTGCCGCCGAGCGGTCGGCCGACCCCGAGACCGCGACCCACCGAGTAGCGGACGAGGCTGGCGACGGCGCCCGCGACGCCGGCGCGCGGGCCGTCGTAGGGGCGGTAGCCGGTGTCGAGCAGGCGCGAGGTCTCCTGCGGTGCGCTGGCGGGTGCGGCGCTCACGCGGCACCCCCCGTCGCGGCGAGGTAGGTGTCGACGAGGCCGTGGTGGGGCTCGGTGAGGCGGTGCACGTCGGCGTCCGCCTCGGCCAGCGCGCGCGTGAGGTGGTGCTCGTCGTCGGGTCGGGGCAGCGTCACCCGCAGGTGGGCGAGCCCGTCGCCGGTGGCGGTGGCGACGACGTCGAGACCGGCGGCCGCGAGTGCGGACACCACGCGCGTCCCCGAGGTCTCGTCGACGACGAGCAGACGCTGCTCGGATCGGCTGCCGGTGCCCCGGAGCCGTGCGCCGCTCGCGCGGCCGTCGGTGAGGATCACGACCGCGTCGCACACCTGCTCCACCTCGGCCAGCAGGTGGGAGCTGAGCAGCACGTGCATGCCGAGCTCGGTGCCGAGGCGCCGCACGAGCGCGAGCAGGTCGTCGCGCTGCACGGGGTCGAGGCCGTTGGTCGGCTCGTCGAGCACGAGCAGGCGCGGGTCGTGGGCCAGCGCGCACGCGAGCTTCACCCGCTGCTTCTGTCCCGTCGACATGGTGCCCACGCGCCGGGTCCGCTCCTCACCGAGCCCGACGAGCCACAGCGCGTCGCTCGAGCGCTGCCGCGCCGCGCTTCGCGGCAGGCCCTGCACCTCCGCGAGGTGGCTCACGAGGGCGACCGCGGGCACGTCCGGGGGCAGCACCTCCAGCTGGGGGGAGTACCCGACGAGCGGCCGCAGCCGGGACCCCTGCGTCGTCGGGTCGAGCCCCAGCACCTCGACCTCGCCCGAGGTGGGGCGCTGCAGACCGAGGAGCAGCCCGATGAGCGTCGTCTTGCCCGCACCGTTCGGGCCGAGCAGCCCGGTCACGCCGGGGCCGACGGAGATGTCGGCGCCGTCGAGCACGCGCCGGGCACCGAGGTGCAGGTGCAGGTCGCGGGTGCGGACGACGGCGGCGCCCCCGCCGTCGGGTGGGGCGACGGCGCGCGGCCCGTCGGCGGTCGTGGTCACGCTCCGACCGTGCCAGCCGGGCGCGCCGGCGGTAAGGGGGGTAGCCGCAGGGGCGGACGGGGGCACGCCCGCGGGGCCGTCCCGCACGGCGCCGTGGCCAGCCGCGTGCGACGCTCGGGGCGTGCTGAACCCGGCCCGGCTCCCCGAGCGCGCTCGGGAGCGCTTCCGCGCCCGGGTCTCCGGGGACCCGGGTGGCGCGCCGCAGTGGGTGCGCGACATCGCGACGGTCGGCGACGGGCCCGGCTGGTTCGACCCCGACGGCGTCGTGTGGCGGGTCCACGGCGACCTCGCGACCCTCGTCGGCGGGGTGACGGCGCTGCTCGGGCAGGCAGCGCACCCGCTCGCGCTGGCCGGGGTCCAGCAGCACTCCGACTACCGCCAGGACCCGTGGAAGCGGCTCGCCGGTACCGCGCGCTGGCTCGTCGTCACGACGTTCGGCTCCGAGCGGCTCGCCTCGCGGGAGGCCGCCCGCGTCCGCGGCATGCACCGGCGGGTGCGTGGCGACGACGACGCGGGCCGCGCGTACTCCGCGTCCGACCCGGACCTGCTGCGCTGGGTGCACCTCGCCTTCACCGACGCCTTCCTGGCCGCGCACGAGGCCGTCGGGGAGGACCTGCGCGCGCGCTTCGGCCCGCGCTGGCCGGATGAGTACGTCCGCGAGTGGCGGCGCAGCGCCGAGGCGCTGGGGGCGACCGACCTGCCTGCCTCCTGCGACGAGCTCGACGAGGCGATCCGCGGCTACGGGCCGGTGCTCGCGCCCGTGCCCGACGACCTGCGGGCGTTCCTCACCGCCCCACCGGGGCTCAGCCTGCCCGAGCAGGCCTTCTACGCCGGGCTGTCGGGGGCGGCGGGCCTCCTCGTCTCGCCGCGGCTCGCGGCGTGCGCCGGGGTACCCGGGCGGTCCCGCCGCGACGTGGTCGCGCGGGCGCGGCTGCGCGCGACGGGCGTGCAGCTCGGGGCGCTGCGGCTCGCGCTCGGCGAGCGGAGCCCGTCGGAGCAGGCGGCGCGGTGGCGGCTCGGCACCGGTCCGCGCCCCGCGTGGGCCGACGCCGCCTGAGGCTGCACCCAGGTCCATTCCCCGGCGGTGACGACGGCGCGAGGGTGGTGCTGACCGCCCTCTCACCGTGGAGCCCACCGTGCGCCGACCCGCCCTCGCCACCGCCGTCCTCGCCGCGTGCACCCTGCTCGTGGCCGCCCTGGCCGGACCGGCCGCCGCCTCGCCTGCGCCCGGGTCCGCCCCGACCGGCGGCTCGGCGCTCCGCGTCGGCACGTGGGACACGGCCCTGCGGCCGTGGATGACCGACCGCGTCCCGGTCGTCGTGGACGAGGTCGCCGGGACCGACCTCGACGTCCTCGCCCTGCAGGGCGTGTGGAGCGCCGACGGGGCCGCCGCGATCACGGCCGACCCCCGTGTCGCCGCCCGGTACCCGTACTCC
This sequence comes from Aquipuribacter sp. SD81, assembly GCF_037153975.1. Classification (NCBI taxonomy): domain Bacteria; kingdom Bacillati; phylum Actinomycetota; class Actinomycetes; order Micrococcales; family Intrasporangiaceae; genus Aquipuribacter; species Aquipuribacter sp. SD81. The sequence goes on along the minus strand of NZ_JBBAYJ010000019.1, from coordinate 67,665 downwards.
TACTACGCGCCGGCGGGGCCGACGGGCTTCGCCTTCTGCTCGCTCGACGTACCGAGGTCGGAGCTCGAGGACTTCATCACCGGACTCATCCTCTCCGGCACCGACCCGCGGCAGGCGTTGCAGCCCGCCACCGGCGCGGTCGACCCGTTCATCAGCCTGCTCGCGCTCGGCCTCGTGTTCCGGAACCAGCAGCCGTGCGTAGCAGCCGTCCTCACTGCTCTGCAGACCATCCCGGACGACCGGAGCCCGTACGACGCGATCGACGTCGCGTACTACCAGGGCACTCAGGCGCTCGCGCACGGCGGCAGTCCCGGCCTGCTGCTGCTGAGCGCACGACCCATCGAGGACGTCGAGACGGTCCACCACGACTCCTACCTCGAGGGCTCCGCGACCGTCTACGCCACGGTGGCCGGCACCCGCCTCGCTGCGGTCGGCTGGCCGTTCAACCGGTGGGAGGACGTGGACCCGAGTCTTGCCTACCTGGAGACCGGCGCGCGGCAGGAGTCCCTCGTCCCCGGCCTGCTCGCCGCGGACGTCGACATCGTCCTCGGCCGCCTCAACTCCGGCCCCGGGTACCAGCCGGCCGCCTACGACGCCCTGCTCGCGGGTGGTCTCGTGCCGCTCGCCGACGGCGCGACCCGCTGCCCCGCGGCCACGCACGCCGGCTACCGGCTCTGCGTCGGCGACGCGCTCCTGCCCCAGCGCGACGACGTGGCGACCGACAACGTCCTCGTGTCCCCGGCGCTCGCCCCGCTGTGCGCGGAGGCCACCCGCTTCGCCACCGACCCGGTCTCCGACCGCGTGGGCCTCGCTGCCACGTGCGGCTGGTCGGTCGACGGCTTCCGCTCCCCCGTCGACATGGGCGGCGTCCTCAACCGCGTGAAGGGCGGCTCCTCGGTCCCGCTGAAGTTCGCCGTGGAGACCCCGTCCGGGCCGCTCACCGACGTCGCCGCCCTCGGCGCCACCCTCACGACGACCCGCGTGACGTGCACCAGCGGAGCGCCCACCGACGACCTCGAGCAGACCGTGACCGGTCGGACCGCGCTCACCTACGACCCCGTCGAGAAGCAGTTCGTGCAGGTGTGGGCCACCCCGAAGGCGCCCGGCACCTGCCACCGCGTCTCGCTTCGGACCGCGGACGGGACCGTCACCAGCGCGCTGTTCCTCCTGCGCTGACGCCGACCTCAGGCGCGTCGGTGCCCCGTCACGGGGCGTCGACGCGCTGCGGCCCGACCACGGACACGAGCCACGTGCCGCCCATCCCGGCCTCGAGGACGGCGCACGGCAGGGTGTCGTCGACCGACACCTCGACCTGCGGGTTCCACGCCGGGTCGAGCTCGGCCGTCACCAGCTCCGCCACCTCGGGGGCGCTGCGGCAGACGCCGTCGGTGACCAGCGAGCGGAACAGCGCGAGGTCCTCCCGGACCGTGAGCGCGTTCGCCACGGACTCCTCGACCCACGCGGCCTCGCCCTGCTCGAACTCCGTGCCGTCGGACGCGGACGCCCGGTACCCCTCGGTGTAGTACGTGCGCAGCTCGTCCTCGGAGAGGGCGTCGAGGTCCTCCCGCTTGAACGCCCACTCCGCCTCCGCGCCCCGCACGACGACCTCCCGGTCGTCGCCCTCGGGCACGAGCGCCCAGGCGCACGTGTTGTCGCCGTCGGCCGTCTCCCGGCCGTCGTTGTCGTCCCAGCGCACGGTCCACCCGACGAGGCCGAGCCGCTCGAGGTCCGCGACGACCCGGGTCTCCGCCTCCTCGGCGGAGAAGCAGGACGACTCCAGCCCGTCGACCCAGTCGTCGAGCGCCGCCTCGAGCCGAGCCGGTCGGGGGTCGAAGGCGACCTCGACCGAGACCGGAGCGGCGGCGTACCCGCTGCCGTCCCAGTCCGCCGGGGCGACGTAGACCTGCACGGAGCGGCCGAGGTCGCCCATGAAGACGGTGAGGTCGTCGGGTGCCGTCCCGTCCGGCCACTCGGACGCGCAGGTCGCAACCGGGTCCGCGACCGTCGTCCGGCGGTCGCGCACGTCGGCGTCCGCGGCGGAGCCGAGCACGCACGAGACCCGCAGCACGTCGGGCTGGAGGAACTGCGTCACCGACACGGCCGCCCCGGTGCCGAGCCCCAGGACACCCACCACGACCACCCCCGCCACGACGGGCCGGGGCAGGCCGCGCCACCGGCGCGCACCGAGGAGGCCGCGTCGCCCGGACCGGTCGGCCCCGGCGACGAGCGCCGCACGCGTGCCCGCCGCGCGGGCGGGGTCCATCCGGGACTTGAGCGTGGTGCTCATGCGGTCTCCTCGGCGGTGACGGTCGAGCGGAGCAGTGCGGTGACGGGGTCGTGCGTCCTCTCAGGGGCCGGGCCGGGCGGCCCCCCGTCGTCGAGGGCGTGGCGCAGCCGGGCGCGGGCGCGGGACAGCCGCGACTTGACGGTGCCGACCGGCACGGCGAGCGCCACGGCGGCAGCGGCGGTGTCGAGCTGCTGCCAGACGCACAGCAGCAGCACCTCCTGGTCGCGTCGACCGAGCCGGGAGAGCGCGGACCGAAGCCGACGGAGCTCGGCCTCGTCGTCGATGCGGGCGGCGACCCCGTCCGCGTGGTCGGCGTGGCTGGCGGCCGCTTCCGCGGTGACGGGCACGCCCGTGGCGCCGTGCTGCTCGGTCGCGATGCGGCTCAGCAGCCGGCGGTGCCGCAGCGTCGTCCGGGTGCGCCGCTGCACCGTCCGGCGGGCCACGCCGTACAGCCACGGCAGGACGCTGTCGTGGACGAGCTCGACGTCCGCGCGACGGCGCCAGGCCTCGAGGAAGACGACCGACACGAGGTCGTCCGCCGCGTCGAGCGACCCGCACCGCCGCGCGCAGTAGGCGCGAACCGGCTCGCGGTGGCGGTCGAACAGCACCCCGAACGCCTCGCCGTCCCCCTCGCCGGCCCGTCGCCACAGCTCCCGGTCGCTCACGTGCTCCGTCCCGCCCACACCCCCTCATGCCCGGCTGCGCCCCCGCGGTTCCACCTCGGTCTGCGGCCGCTCACGCGGACGTCCGCCCCGCCGGGGCGGTCCGGCGTCGGCGGAGGAGGGGACGCAGCCCGGCCCGGGCGGCCGCCGAGGGCTGCCACGGGCGGAAGGCGCACATCGTGAGGACCACCACGGCTCCGAACGGCACGAGCACGAGGAGCTGCCACCACGGCGAGAGGCCGGCGTCCCTCAGCCGGCGCGCCGTCACCGCGACCGTCGGCACCAGCAGGGGCAGCAGCGCCAGCTGCCAGGCGCCCACCGGCTCCCCGAGCACGGCGACGTCCGGCAGCCCGGCGAGAGCCGCGCGCACGACGAGAGCCAGTGCGGCGAGGACCGCGAGCCACCACCAGTACTCGGCGAGCGACGCGCGCCCCGAGAAGCGCGCGTAGCGGCGCAGCACCGACCCCGTCGCCCCCACCGGTTCCATCCGTCGCACCTCCCGCTCGGGGTCATCGTGCCGGACGGGTCCGCCGCCGCACCGGAGTTCGTCCGGTCCGGCGCAGGCGCCACCGGAACGGGTGCGCGGCCGCGGCGTCCGCCGCGCCCGTAGGGTCGGCGGATGGGCAGCGAGCCGGCACCGCGACGGGCACGCTTCGAGGAGCTCGACTGGGTCGACACCCCGATGGGCGAGCTCAGCCTGCGCCGTCGCCGGGAGCCGACGACGGGCCTCGACGTGTACGAGGTGAAGCTCGGCGAGGAGTGGCTGATGTCGAGCCTGTTCACCGCGTCGGAGGAGGCGCTCGCCCGGATCGGTCTCGAGGCGGTGCGCCCGGCCCGCGGTGACGGTGGGCTGCACGTTGTGGTCGGCGGGCTCGGGCTCGGCTACACCGCCCGGACGGCGCTGCTCGACGACGGCGTCGCCGAGCTGGTCGTCGTCGAGGTCCTGCCCCCGGTGATCGCGTGGCACGAGCGGGGGCTGCTGCCCGGCGCCGCCGCCCTCGTCGAGGACCCGCGCACGGTGCTGCGCACCGGCGACTTCTTCGCCATGGCGCGCGGCGACGGCTTCGACCCCGCGGTACCCGGTCGCCGGTGGGACGCCGTCCTGCTCGACGTCGACCACTCCCCCGACCACGTGCTCCACGGCTCGCACGCCGACCTCTACACCGCCGACGGCCTCACCCGGTTCTCGCGGCTGCTCTCACCCGGCGGGGTGTTCGGGCTGTGGTCGGACGACCCGCCGGACGAGGCGTTCGCCGACCGCCTCCGCGCCGTGTTCGCCGACGTCCGGGCCCACGTCGTCGACTTCGCCAACCCGCTGACGGGTGGGCGCTCGGCGTGCACGGTGTACGTCGCGACCGCGGCAGGCTGAGCCCCCGGCCGCCGGGCCTCGCTCAGTGGCTCGACAGCTGCCCGGCGAGCCGGTCGTGCATCGAGGCGCTCGCCGGGTTCAGCCCGGTGATGGTGACCCGCTTGCCGCGGCGCGCGTACTTCGTCGTCACCGCGTCGAGCGCGGCCACCGACGAGGCGTCCCACACGTGCGCGGCGCTGAGGTCGACGACGACGTCGGCGGGGTCGCCGGCGTAGTCGAACTGGTGGACCAGGTCGTTGCTCGAGGCGAAAAACAGCTCGCCGTGCACGGAGTAGACGACCTGGGTGCCGTCGGGGTCGGTGACGGCCATGACCTCGACGAGGTGGGCGACGCGTCGCGCGAAGAGCACCATGGCCGCGAGGACACCCGCGAGCACGCCGTAGGCGAGGTTGTGGGTCGTGACGACGACCGCGACGGTCGTGAGCATGACCGCGGTCTCGCTCTTCGGCATGCGCCGCAGGGTGGCCGGCGCGACCGAGTGCCAGTCGAAGGTCGAGATGCTGACGAGGACCATCACCGCGACGAGCGCCGCCATGGGGATGAGCCCGACGAGGTCGCCGAGGGCGACGACGAGCACGAGCAGGAAGACGCCGGCGAGGAAGGTCGACAGCCGGGTGCGGGCGCCGGAGCGCACGTTGATCATCGTCTGGCCGATCATGGCGCAGCCGCCCATGCCGCCGAAGAAGCCGGTCACGATGTTCGCGACGCCCTGGCCCCACGACTCGCGGGTCTTGTCCGACCCGGTGTCGGTGAGGTCGTCGACGAGCTTGGCGGTGAGCAGCGACTCGATGAGCCCCACGAGCGCGACACCGAGCGCGTAGGGCGCGATGAGCTGCAGCGTCCCCAGCGTGAACGGCACGGCCGGGACGCCGAGCACCGGGAGCGTCGAGGGCAGCTCCCCCATGTCGCCGACCGTCGGGACCCGGATCGCCGCCGTGACCGTGAGGACGGTCAGCAGGACGATCGCGACGAGCGGGGCCGGGACGGCCGTGGTGAGCCGCGGCAGACCGAAGATGACGACGAGGCCGGCGCCGACCAGCGGGTACACGAGCCACGGCACCCCGACCAGGTGGGGGACCTGCGCGAGGAAGATGAGGATCGCGAGGCTGTTGACGAAGCCGACCATGACGCTGCGCGGGATGAAGCGCATGAGCCGGGCCACGCCGAGCGCTCCCAGCACGACCTGGAGCACCCCACCGAGGATGACGGCGGCGATGAGGTACTCCGCGCCGTGCTCGGCCGACAGCGGCGCGAGGACGAGGGCGATCGCGCCGGTCGCGGCGGAGATCATGGCCTTGCGCCCGCCGACCACGGCGATGGTGACGGCCATCGTGAACGACGCGAAGAGGCCGAGCCGGGGGTCCACGCCCGCGATGATCGAGAACGAGATCGCCTCGGGGATGAGCGCGAGGGCGACGACGAGCCCGGCGAGCACCTCGGTACGCAGCACGCGCGGCGCGAGCCAGTCCGGCCGGCGCAGCCGCGGCAGACCCCGCAGCGGCCGGGGTGCGGGGACGCGCGCGGACAGGGGCCCCGTGGGCTCGGTCATGCAGCTCTTCTCGTTCCGGGCGCCGGTGACGCAGGTGGGCGCGCGGGACGACGGCGGCTCGCACGGGTGCGTCACGAACCCTACCCTCACCCGAGGGTCGAGTCCGCCTGGTTCGTGGTCGACCCGCCGACGAGGTGGCCGTGCGGGGCCTAGCGTGACGACCGTGGAGCACGTCGAGGTCGTGACGGCCGTGGGCCGCTTCGAGGACGCCGCCACGCTCGTCGGCACCAGCCGTCCGGATGCGGGCGCCTGCTGGTGCATGAGCTACCGCGACGCCCGGCTTGCCAACGCCGAGCGGCCGGCGGCCCTGCGGGACCTGTGCAGCGTTCCGCCCGGTCCCGGTGTGCTCGCCTACGTCGACGGTGAGCCGGCCGGCTGGTGCTCGGTGGCGCCGCGGAGCTCCTACCGCCGTCTCGTGCGCTCCCGCACGATCCCCACGCTCGACGACCGCGATGCGTGGGCCGTCGTCTGCTTCGTCGTGCGCCCGGGATACCGACGCCGGGGGCTGCTCCACGAGCTCCTCGACGGTGCCGTGGCGCACGCTCGGGCCCACGGCGCCGAGGTCGTCGAGGGCTATCCCGTCGACGCCGCGGACGGCCGGGTCGACAGCGTCGCCGGCTACGTCGGGTCGGTTCAGCTGTTCGAGCGCGCGGGCTTCGTGCGTGTGTCGGCGACGACGGCGCACAGCGCGCGACGGGTCCGCTGGGTCGTGCGACGCGAGCTGGGCACGTGAGGAGGCCCCGCGAGTGACGGCGCGGACCGGCCCGTGCCTCAGGACCCGCCGGCCAGCACCTCGGTGAGCCGACGCGCGAAGGCCTCCGGCTGCCCCGCGTAGCCGTGCTCCCCGCCCAGGAACCCGCCGTGGTGGCTCGGGAACACGACCGCGACGTCCTGCCCGAGCAGCCGGGCCGTCGCTTCGGACGTCCGGGCGGTGAACGTGCCCGCGGACTCCTCGCCGACCGCGACGACGACCCGGGTCGGCGCCGCACGGATCGCGTCCACGTCGAGCTGGTAGCCGCTGACCGCCCACGAGCGGTCCGACAGCAGCGGGTCGTCGCGCGAGCCGTCGTCCTCGGCGGGCATGCCGAGCTGCGCCGGGTCAGGGGCGGGCTGGTCGAAGTAGGCGTCGGTGTACTCGCCCTGCCACGACGTCATCACCATGAAGGCGGCCATCCCGGCGCCCCAGCCCCTTGCCTCGTAGGCGTCCCGGACGGCGGCTCGGGCGCGCTCGGCCGCCGTGGCGTCCGGCAGGACGGGGATGAGCGGGGGCTCGTGCGCGACGAGTGTGGCGACGTCCTCCGGATGGGCGGCGACGAGCGCGAAGGCGGTGACGGCGCCCCCGCTGCTGCCGAACACGTCGACCGGGCCCGCGCCGAGCGTCTGCACGAGGGCGTGCAGGTCCTCTGCCTGGACGGTGGGGTCGTGGTCGTCGCGCCCGTCGGTGCGAGTACTGCGGCCGAGACCGCGCGGGTCGTAGGTCACGCAGGTGCGGTCGGGCAGGAGCCCGGCCAGCGTCGCGAAGCCGCTCGCGTCCATCGGCTGGCCGACGAGCAGGAGCGGGGGACGGCCGTCCGCGGTCGGCAGCGGACCGTGGACGTCGTAGGTGAGGGCTGCGCCGTCGGTGTCGAGCGTCGAGGTGGTCATGCCGGTGAGGACGGTCGCCGGCACGGGAACTCATCGTCCGACGGATGACGGGTGCGGCGCCCGGCTCCGGGCGGCCGGAGGTCGTGGCCGGCCGTCGGGTCGGGCAGCATGACCGCGCGCGGACCGGTCCGCGCCGACGCCGGGGAGGGCGCACCGCTCGTGGACACCAGACTGCCGAACGCGACGCAGGACCCGCCGCCGGAGGCCCTGACCATCCGCGTCGACCCGCGGACCGACCCCCGGCTCGCCGGTGCCGACGTCCTGCGGCAGCGGCTGTCGGCTGCACGCAACGTGCTCGTCCTCACCGGGGCGGGCGTGAGCGTGGCCAGCGGCCTGCCCGCGTACCGAACGCCGGCCACGGCCACAGGCGGCCCTGTGTCGCCCTACGCCGACGACGAGCTGCCGCCGGAGCTCGACGGTCGGCTGCTCCTCGGCTCCCTCCCCGCGGTGTGGTCGGCATGGGGGCCGCGCCGGACGGAGATCCTGGCCGCGCGGCCCAACGCCGCGCACCTCGCGATCGCCGCGTGGCTCGCGGCGGCGCCGACCGGCGCCCGGCGCACGCTCGTCACGCAGAACGTCGACGACCTGCACGAGCGTGCAGCCGGGCTTCCGGTGACGGCGACCGCGACCGGCGGCGGCCCGACGGAGTCGCCCGTCGCGCACCTGCACGGCCAGCTGCTCGTCTCGCGGTGCGTGCGCGACCCCGCCTGCCACCGCGCCCCGGACGCCGCAACCTGGTCCGAGCCCCCGTCCTGCCCCGGTTGTGGTGGCCCGCTCCGTCCCGACGTCGTGCTCTTCGGCGAGCCGGTCGACCTGGACGCGCAGTGGCAGGCCCGGCGCGCCGTGCGGGCGTGCGACGTGCTCCTCGCCGTCGGGACGAGCGGAATGGTCTCCTCGGCGAGCGCGCTGCTGCGGTACGCACGCGACGTCGGTGCCCTCACCGTCGCGGTGAACCCGGACCACGCCGCGCCCGACGGCCTGCCCCTGCACGGCAGCGCTCCGGACCGCTACGACGTCCACGTCCGGGCGCCGGCGGAGGTCGCGCTCCCGCTGCTCCTCGCCGACGGAGCGGACGACCCGGCGGCAGCCGGCGTCCGCACGGTCGCGTCGGCCCTCCCGCGGGCGGGCACCGCACCTGCCCGTCCCCAGGTCGGCGCCGAGCCCGCCACCGGGCGGCACAGTCGCTGGTGGGCACCGCTCAGTTCAGCCCGACCCACCGGCGCCGACACGGCGGTCGAGGCGGCGGCGCGCCGGGCCGGTGACGCGCTGCTCGGCTGCGCGGTGGGCGACGCCCACGGTGAGCGCTTCTTCGGGCCCGCCGGCGCCGCGCTCGACCTCATCACCCGGCGGGTTTTGCCCGACCCGCCGCCGGGAGGGCTCCGCTGGACCGACGACACGTTGCAGCACGCGAGCGTCGTGGCGGTGCTGCGGCGCCACGACGGGGAGGTGCCGCCGGACGCCCTGGCGCAGCACCTCGCCCTCCACCTCGACGTCGGTCGCGGCTACGGCCGCGGGTCGCGCGAGCTGCTGTGGGCCGTCCGGCTGGGCGCCGACTGGCGACGGGAGTCGGCGTCGCTCTTCGGCGGCGGCTCGTGGGGCAACGGCGCCGCGATGCGCTCCGCGGCCATCGGCGCGTGGCACGCCGGCGACTGGCGCGCGGCGCGGGACGTCGCCGCCCGCCAGGCGGTGGTCACGCACGCGCACGACGAGGGACGCGACGGCGCCGCGGTCGTGGCCGCCGTCGCCGCCGTCCTCGCCGGCTCACGCGGCGGCGACCTGCCTCCGCGCGAGCTGCTGCTGGCCGCCGCCGACGGTTCGTGCGCGCCCGGCCGGCTGCGCGACGGCATCACCGCCGCGGCGGACCTGCTCGCCCGCGGTGAGATCGGTGACGACGTCGAGACCGTGAGGTCCGTCGCCGGAGCGCTCGGGACGGGGCAGGAGGGCGCCTCGTGGGACACCGTGCCGTTCGTGCTGTGGTCGGTCCTGCAGGCTCCGGACGACCTCGAGGCCACGTTCTGGCGCACGGTCACCGGCCTCGGCGACCGGGACACCACCTGCGCGATCGCGTGCGCGCTCGTCGCCTGCCGGACCGGCGAGGACGACACGCTGCGGGGTTGGGCCTCGCGGGTGGAGGCCCTCCCCCGCATGTGAGTGCCGGCGTCGTCGGTCCCGGACAACGGCGCCCGCCCGGCACGACGCCGCCCCCGGTCCCGCGACGGGACCGGGGGCGGCGTGGCTCTCGTCAGCCCTCGAGGCGCCTCAGAGCAGCATCAGCTGCAGCCGCTCGTGCTGCCGCAGCCCTCGCACACGTAGCACGAGCCGGCCGGGCGCATCTTGACCCCGCACGTCAGGCACATGGGGCTGTCCTGCGTGCGGCCCTGGATCGCCTCCATGAGCTCGGCCGAGGAGTGCACCTGCGCGGGCAGGGGCGCTGCGGCGGCCGCGGGAGCGGGCGCCGCCGGGGCCTCCTGCGCGGCGGGCTTCGCCTGCTCGACCGGTGCGGACTGGGCGTACACGTCGGCGTCGTACTCGCCGTCGTCGTCGGCGTCGTAGGTGTCGACCGGCTCGTACGAGCCCGTCTCCAGCTGCCGCTGCCGCTCCTCGGCGGTGTGGATGCCGAGCGCGGACCGCGTCTCGAACGGCAGGTAGTCCAGCGCCAGGCGGCGGAACACGTAGTCCATGATCGAGGCGGACATGCGCACGTCCGGGTCGTCGGTCAGACCGGCCGGCTCGAAGCGCATGTTCGTGAACTTCTCGACGTAGGTCTCCAGCGGCACGCCGTACTGCAGGCCGATCGACACGGCGATGGAGAAGGCGTCCATCATCCCGGCGAGGGTGGAGCCCTGCTTGCTCATCTTGAGGAAGAGCTCGCCCAGGCCGTCGTCGGGGTACGACGAGCTGATCATGTAGCCCTGCGCGCCGCCGACCGTGAACGACGTCGTGTTGGCGGGACGCTTCTTCGGCAGCCGGCGCCGCACGGGCCGGTACTCGACCTTGACCTCCTCGGTCGCGGTCGTGGAGCCGGACTCCTTGGCCGAGGACCCGCTGGACAGCGGCTGGCCGACCTTGCAGTTGTCGCGGTAGATCGCGAGCGCCTTGAGGCCGGACTTCCAGCCCTCGTAGTAGACCTCTGCGACCTCCTCGACCGTCGCCTCCTCCGGCATGTTGACCGTCTTGGAGATGGCCCCGGACAGGAACGGCTGCACCGCGGCCATCATGCGCACGTGGCCCATCGGCGCGATGGAGCGCTGGCCGATCGCGCAGTCGAAGACCTCGTAGTGCTCGGGCTTGAGACCAGGCGCGTCCACCACGTGCCCGTGCTCGGCGATGTAGGCGACGATCGCCTCGACCGTCTCCTCGGTGTAGCCGAACTTCCGCAGCGCGCGCGGGATCGTCTGGTTGACGATCTGCATGGACCCGCCGCCGACGAGCTTCTTGAACTTGACCAGCGAGAAGTCCGGCTCGATGCCGGTCGTGTCGCAGTCCATCATGAAGCCGATCGTGCCGGTGGGGGCCAGGACGCTCGCCTGGCTGTTGCGCCAGCCGTTGGTCTCGCCCGTCTTGTTGCCGGCCTCCCACACCTTGGTCGCGAGGGCCTGCACCGAGCGGTCCATGGGGTGCATGGTGCGGATCGCGTCGTTGGCGGCCTGGTGCTTGCGCATGACGCGCTTGTGGGCGTCGGCGTTGCGGGCGTAGCCCTCGTACGGGCCGACGACGGCGGCGAGCTCCGCGGAGCGCTTGTACGACACCCCCGTCATGAGGCTCGTGATGCTCGCCGCCAGCGCCCGGCCGCCGTCGGAGTCGTAGGCGAGGCCCGAGGCCATGAGCAGCGCGCCGAGGTTGGCGTAGCCGATGCCGAGCTGGCGGAACGCCCGCGTCGTCTCCCCGATGGGCTCGGTCGGGAAGTCGGCGAAGCAGATGGAGATGTCCATCGCCGTGATGACGAGCTCGACGCTCTTCGCGAACTGCTCGGCGTCGAAGGTGCCCTCGCCCGTGAGGAACTTCAGCAGGTTGAGGCTCGCGAGGTTGCAGCTGGAGTTGTCGAGGTGCATGTACTCGCTGCACGGGTTCGAGGCGTTGATGCGCCCGGACTCCGGCGTGGTGTGCCAGTCGTTGATCGTGTCGTCGTACTGGATGCCGGGGTCGGCGCACTCCCACGCCGCCTGCGCGACCTGCTGCCACAGCGCCCGGGCGTCGACGGACTCGATGACCTCGCCCGTGGAGCGTGCCCGCAGCCCGAAGTCCGTGCCGTTCTCGACCGCGCGCATGAACTCGTCGCTCACGCGGACGGAGTTGTTGGCGTTCTGGTACTGCACGCTCGTGATGTCGTCGCCGCCGAGGTCCATGTCGAACCCGGCGTCGCGCAGCGCGCGGATCTTGTTCTCCTCGCGCGCCTTGGTCGCGACGAACTCGGCGATGTCCGGGTGGTCGATGTCGAGGACGACCATCTTCGCCGCCCGGCGCGTGGCGCCGCCGGACTTGATGGTCCCGGCCGAGGCGTCGGCGCCGCGCATGAAGGACACCGGGCCGGACGCGGTCCCGCCGGAGGACAGCAGCTCCTTGCTCGAGCGGATGCGCGAGAGGTTGAGACCCGCACCGGAGCCGCCCTTGAAGATGCGCCCCTCCTCGGCGTACCAGTTGAGGATCGAGTCCATCGTGTCGTCGACGGCGAGGATGAAGCACGCGCTCACCTGCTGCGGCGCGGGCGTGCCGACGTTGAACCAGACGGGGCTGTTGAAGCTGAACACCTGGTGCAGGAGCATCCACGTGAGCTCGTGCTCGAAGACCTCGGCGTCGGCGTCGGTGGCGAAGTAGCCGTGGTCCTTGCCGGCCTTGGTGTAGGTGAGCACGACCCGGTCGATGAGCTGACGGAGGCTCCGCTCGCGGGTGTCGCTGCCGACCGCCCCGCGGAAGTACTTCGTCGTGACGATCGAGGAGGCGTTGACCGACCAGAAGTCGGGGAACTCGACGCCGCGCTGCTCGAAGATCGTCTCGCCGGTCTTCCAGTTGGTCTGGACGACGTCGCGCGACTCCCACGTCACCTCGTCGTACGGGTGGACGCCGGGGGTCGTCCACACCCGCTCGACGGTGAGGCCGGCGGCGCCGGGTGCGGTCTGTCGGGTCGACGAGGTCGTGTCGGTCATGCGGGCTCCCCTGGGGTGACGGTCGTGCCGGACGGCGTGCGGACGGTGCTCTGGACGGGTGCGGGTGCGGTCTGCTGCTGGTGCGCGCACTGCTGCTCGGGCTGCTGCTCGTGGGCGGCGCGCTCGACGCGGAGGAGGGTGATCGCCTCCTCGAAGTCGGCGAGGGACTCGAAGGCCCGGTACACGCTGGCGAAGCGGAGGTAGGCGACCTCGTCGAGCTCGCGGAGCGGCCCCAGGATCGCCAGCCCGATCTCGTGGGCGTCCACCTGGGCCGCCCCGGTCTGGCGGACGGCCTCCTCGACCTTCTGCGCGAGAAGGGCGAGGTCGTCCTCGGAGACGGGCCGGCCCTGGCACGCCTTGCGGACGCCCGAGAGGACCTTCTCCCGGGAGAACGGCTCGGTCGCGCCGGAGCGCTTGACGACGGTGAGGCTCGCCGACTCCACGGTCGTGAAGCGACGGTCGCAGTCCTGGCACTGACGCCGGCGGCGGATCGCCGTGCCGTCGTCCGCCGTGCGGGAGTCGACGACCCGGGAGTCGCCTAACCGGCAGAACGGGCAGCGCACGACGCACCCCCTTCCCCCGCCCCTGTGGACGGACCTGTGCGGTACCTGTTGACGACGGCACCTCACCGTGTGGACCACCTGTGGACCAGATGTGGATGAACCACACGGGTGTAACTACTAGATGTTGTGGCAACGGTAGCAGCGACCACCGACAACGCAAGAGGGCGGCGCCGCCTTCCGACGGCGTGTCGTCGGGTCGCGGCGCCGCCCTCGGGGACGCATCTCCCCGTGGCCGACCCGCTCCTGCAGGTCAGCCGGGGGTCGTGGTGCTCAGCGGGTGGGGACGAGGAGCCGGTCGCCGGCGAGCACCGTGCTCGAGGCGAGCTCGTTGAGCCGGACCACGTCGTGGACGACGGCACGCGGGTCCCGGTCGGGTGCGTGGTCGCGCGCGAGCGACCACAGCGTGTCGCCCGGGTCGACGACGACGCTGACCGCACCGACCGCGTCGGCGTCGACCGAGGTCGCGCCCACCCCGGACACGACGCCGGAGCGGCCGTCGCCGGCGGAGGCCCCGGGGGCGACGAAGGACGCCGCCGCGACCCACACGAGCAGCACCGCGAGCGCCGCTGCGGCTGTGGTCGCGACCCACGCGAGGGCGCGCACGACGACGCGGCCGCGCCGGGTGAGCACGAGGGCCGGACGGCGGCCTGGGGCGCGGTGGAGCGTCGGGCGGAGCGGGGCGGCGGCGGTGGTGCTCATCGGTTCCTCCTCTGGACAGGTGTTCGGTGGGGGCTCGCGCCTTCGAACGTCTGTACGTTAACCTCAGGTCGAGGGTTTGTCGAGCGTGTGTTCGACGGACGGCGACACGCCGCCCGCGGTGCTTGTGAACACGTGTTCGACCTCCTAGCGTCCTGATCACCCGGACGACGGGTCAGCGGCACGCACCGAGGAGACCCCGGGGGTCGGACACAACCCCCGGCGAGGACGACGGAGGACGACATGGCAGGGCAGGACCTGGAAGGGCTCACCGAGCGCCAGCGCCGGGTGCTCGAGACCATCCGCGAGGCCGTCCGCACGCGCGGGTACCCGCCGTCGATGCGGGAGATCGGCGAGTCGGTCGGCCTCACGTCCCCGAGCAGCGTCGCCCACCAGCTCGCCACGCTCGAGCGCAAGGGCTACCTGCGCCGCGACCCGCACCGCCCGCGGGCCATCGAGGTCGTCGGGCCCGAGGACGCGCGCCGGCGTCCGGCCCCGACCGGCGACGTCACGGCGGTCGTCGAGCCGGAGGCCGCCGAGGAGCCCGGGGCCTGGCGTGCGGGCGCCCACGACGAGGGCAGCCCGATGCCGGAGGCGAGCATGGTGCCGCTCGTCGGCCGCATCGCCGCCGGCGGACCCGTCCTGGCCGAGGAGGTCGTCGAGGACGTCTTCCCGCTCCCCCGTCAGGTCGTGGGCGACGGCACGCTCTTCCTGCTGCAGGTCGTCGGCGACTCGATGGTCGACGCCGCGATCTGCGACGGCGACTGGGTGGTCGTGCGCCAGCAGCCCGTCGCGGAGAACGGCGAGATCGTCGCCGCCATGATCGACGGCGAGGCGACCGTCAAGACGTACCGGCGTCGGGACGGGCACGTGTGGCTCATGCCGCACAACCCGCTCTACACGCCGATCCCGGGTGACGACGCGACCGTCCTCGGTCGGGTGACGGCGGTCCTCCGCCGCGTCTGAGGCGTCGGAGGCGTCGCCGCGCTCAGACCGGGGTCCGTGCGAGCGCCGCTGCTCCCGCGGCCGACAGCGCGTCCGCGGCGCGGTCGACGTCGTCGCCGTCGTTCCACAGGTGGAAGGACACCCGCGCGCGACCGGCGCGGCTGGCGACCGTGACCCCGGCGTCGCCGAGGGCGGCGACGACGCGGCCGTCCGCGTCGGGCACCACGAGGACGGGACGGCCCGCCGGCTCCCAGCCGAGGTGGGCGCGCAGCGCGTCGGCGAGGTCCGCGCCGTGGCGGCGGCGCACGTCGACCGGCAGGTCGAGCAGCACCTCGAGCGAGGTCTGCGTGCCGACCCACGCGAGCCACGCGGGGCTGACGTCGAAGCGCCGCGCGTCGGCGGCGACGCGCAGCCCGGGGCCGTAGACAGACCCCCACACGTCCTCCCCGGCGTACCAGCCGGCGTTGTGGCCGCTGAGGCGGTCGGCCACGGCGGGGCGGACCGTCAGGAAGGCGCTGCCCCTGGGCGCGCACAGCCACTTGTAGGCCGAGCAGACCGTGACGTCCCACGCGGCCGCGTCGACGTCGAGCCAGCCGGCGGCCTGCGTGGTGTCGCACACCGTGAGCGCACCGCACGCCGTCGCGGCGGCACGCACCCCGTCGGCGTCGACGACCCGCCCGTCCGCGGACTGCGCGAGCGAGAAGGCGACGACGTCGGGCCGCAGCCGCTCGGTCGCCTCCGGGAGGTCCTCCAGCGGCACCGCCGCAACGCTCACCCGGCGCCCGGCCTGAGCCTCGAAGGGCCCGCACACCGAGCTGAACTCGCCGGCCACCGTGAGCACCCGCGCCCCGTCGGGCAGGGCCACCGCGACCTCGGCGACGAGGACGGAGGCCTGCGAGCCGACCGCCACCCACGACGGCTCCACGCCGACGAGCCGCGCATAGAGGCGCCGCGAGGCCTGGACGTGGCGGTCGTACGCGACAGCGCACGCCCGCCCGGCCTGCCACGCGTCGACCGCCTCGTGCACGGCCGTCGCCGTGGCTCGCGGAGGCAGCCCGAGGGTCGAGGCGTTGAGGTAGCCCGGAGCCGGTGCCCACGCGGAGGTCGTCACCCCGACAGCGTGCCCACCGCCGCGGTCATGCCACAAGCAGCAGGTTCTTCCGCGACCCATCCACAGGGCTTATGGGTCGTCGTAGGCTGCCGCCCTTGCCCCTCGACGTCGACGTGCTGCGACTGCTCCGGGCCGTCTCCGAGGAGGGCTCGGTGTCGGCGGCCGCCCGGCGGCTGGGCGTAAGCCAGCCCGCGGCGAGCCAGCAGCTGCGCCGGGCGGAGCGCGTCATGGGCACCGCGCTCGTCGAGCGGGTCGGCCGCCGCTCGCGGCCGACGGAGCCCGGCCGCGTCCTCGCCCGCCACGCCGTCGCCGTGGAGGCGCTGCTCGCTGTCGCCGAGCGTGAGGTGCAGGCGGTCGCGGGGCTCGCCGCGGGGACCGTGCGCCTCGTCGCGTTCCCGTCGGCGTCCGCGCGCCTCGTCCCGCGTGCGCTCGCCGCGCTCCGCGCGGCGCACCCCGGGCTGCAGGTCGCCCTGCAGGAGGTCGAGCCGCCGGACTCGGTGCGGCTCGTCCGCGACGGCGAGGCGGACGTCGTCGTCACCTTCTCCTACGACCTCACCGACGGCACCGACGGCACCGACGGCACCGACGGCACCGACCGCACCGACCGCGTGTCGGACCTGGCCGGCCTGCACGTCGCGCCGCTCCTCCTCGACGAGGTGAGGCTCGCGGTGCGGGGCGACACAGCGTGGGCGCGACGCGACCGGGTCGCGGTCGCCGAGCTGTCGGACGAGGACTGGATCGCGGGCTGCCCGCGCTGCCGGGGCCACCTCGTCGACCTCGCCGCCGCCGCGGGCTTCCGGCCCCGGCTGCGGTACGAGACCGACGACTACGTCGCGGTCCTCGGGCTCGTGGCGGAGGGGCTGGGCGTCGCGCTGCTGCCCGGGCTCGCCGGCAGCCACGTCGCGGACCGGGACGTCGTCACGGTGCCCCTCGACCCGGTGGCGCGGCGGCGGGTCGTGGCCGTGACGACGCCCGACCTCGCGCGGGTGCCCGCCGTCGCCGCGGTCCTGCAGGCACTCGTGGGGAGCGCGACGGACCGGCCGTCCGGCGTCGCCGTCAGCCGGTAGCCGCCCGTGCGTCGCCGGCGGAACCGGCGGTGGCGCGCAGCCGCTCGAGCGCCGCGAGGACCGTCGCCCGGTCCGTGGTCCGCCACATGGGCGGCAGCGCCTGCAGGAGCGCGTCGCCGTAGCGGCGGGTCACGACGCGCTGGTCGAGGACGGCGACGACCCCGCGGTCGGCGGTGCTGCGCACGAGGCGTCCCGCGCCCTGCGCGAGCAGGGTCGCGGCGTGCGCGACCGACACCGTCATGAACCCGTTGCCGCCGCCGGCGGCGACCGCCTCGGTGCGGGCCTGCGCGAGCGGGTCGTCGGGGCGGGGGAACGGCACCCGGTCGAGCACGACGAGGCTGCACGAAGGCCCGGGCACGTCGACGCCCTGCCACAGCCCGAGCGTGCCGAAGAGGCAGGTGGGCTCGTCGTCGGCGAACTGCCGGACGAGCGTCGGCACCGCGTCGTCGCCCTGGCACAGCACCGGCAGGTCGGTGCGCGCGCGCACGACCTCCGCGGCCCGCTCGGCGGCCCGGCGCGAGGAGAACAGGCCGAGGGTGCGACCGCCCGCGGCCTCGACGAGCGCGACGAGCTCGTCCCACAGCGGCTCCCCGTGGCCGTCACGGCCCGGCGGCGGCAGGTGCGCGGCCACGTAGAGGATCGCCTGGCGGCGGTAGTCGAAGGGGCTGCCGACGTCGAGACCGGTCCACCCGCCCCGACCGAGCCCGAGGCGGCGCGCGAGGGCGTCGAAGCCGCCCGGCCCGACGAGCGTCGCGGACGTCGCGACGACGGTGCGGGTGTCGAGGAGCCGGCTGCGGAGCAGCCCGGCCACGCTGAGCGGCGCCGCGACGAGCACGTGACCGCGGCGCTCGTCGTCGTCGAGCCACACGACGTCGGTGCCGGTGGGCGCCTCCGCCGGCGCCTCGGCCTCGGCCTCGGCCTCGGCCTCGACGGCGTCCTCGTCGTCCGTCTCGCCCTCACCCGCCGTCCCGCCCCCCGCCGCGGGGCCGGCCGTGTCGTCGCGGTCCGGGCGGGGGACGCCGGCCAGCCGCTCGGCGGTCCCGACGACCTCGAGCAGGGCCGCGCGGCCGGCCTGGCTCCGCGCGGCGCCCGCGTCCTCGCCGGCGGGCTGGTCGCGCGGCAGGGAGCGCAGCGTGCCGCGCGCGGCGGTCGAGACCAGCAGCAGCGCGTCCTGCACCGTGGCGGACGGTCCGTCGGGCAGCCGGCCCGGCGTCACGTCGGCGAGCGCCCGCTCGAGCCCGTCGGCCGCCCGCTCGAGGTCGCGCACCTGCGAGGCGTCCGCGCCGGACCGGCGGGCGGCCCCGGCCGCGGTCCGGACGGCGGTGGCCGTGAGGTCCCGCGACAACGTCGTCGTCACCCGGTCGACGAGGTCGTGCGCCTCGTCGACGACGACGACGTCGTGCGGCGGCAGGGTCTGCAGGCCCTCGACGGCGTCGATGGTGAGCAGCGCGTGGTTGGTGACGACGACGTCGACCTCCCGCGCGCGGGCGCGTGCGTCCTCGCTGAAGCACTCCGCGGCCGCGGGGCAGCGCTGCGCTCCCAGGCACTCCCGCGCCGTCACCGACACGGCCCGCCACGCCCGGTCCGACACCCCGGGCACGAGCTCGTCACGGTCGCCGGTCGTCGTGGTCTCCGCCCACTCCCGGGCCCGCGCGACCTGCAGCTCCAGTCCCGAGCGAGGTCCCGCGGAGCCGTCGTCGGCGCCCCACAGCGACAGCGCGTCGTCCTCCTCGGCGTCGCCGCCGTCCAGACGGTGCCGGCACACGTAGTTGTTGCGGCCCTTGACGAGCTGCCACGTGGGGCGGCGTCCGAGCGGGCCCTCGAGGGCGTCGGCCAGGCGCGGCAGGTCGTGGCGCACGAGCTGGCCCTGCAGCGCGAGCGTCGACGTCGCGACGACGACCCGCTCGCCCCGGCGGACCGCCGCGGCCACGACCGGGACGAGGTAGCCCCACGACTTCCCGGTGCCGGTCCCGGCCTGGACGAGCAGGTGCCGGTGCTCCGTCACGGCCTCGGCGACGGCGCGCGCCATCTGCTCCTGCCCGGCGCGGGGGGTGCCGCCCGTCGCGGCGACGACCGTCGCCAGCAGCCCGGCCGCCTCGTCCGCGAGGTCCGCGGCAGCCGTGGCCGGCTCGGCGGCGCCGCCCTCCGGCGGCGCGGCGGCGGGCTCGGTCACCGGAGGGAGGCTAGCGGTCCTCCGCCTCGTGCAGCGCCGCCGCCAGCGCCTCGTCGACCCTCGCCCGCACCCGGGTCCCCGCGGGCTCGTGGTCGACCGCGAGCACCTCCCCGTCGTCGTGGACCCGGCTCACGAGGTCGCCGCGCGTGAACGGCACCACGACGTCGACCTCGACGTCCGGGTGGGGCAGGTCGGAGGCGATGCGCTGCAGGAGCGCGTCGATGCCCGAGCCGGTCCGCGCCGACACCGCCACCGCCGCGCGCTCCCGGCGCAGCAGCCGGTCGACGACCTCGGGGTCGGCGACGTCGCACTTGTTGAGGGCGACGACCTCGGGCACCCGGTGCGCGTCGACGTCGGCCATGACCGCGCGGACGGCCGACAGCTGGCCCTCGGGGTCCGGGTGGGACGCGTCGACCACGTGGACGACCAGGTCGGCCTCCGCCACCTCCTCCAGCGTCGAGCGGAACGCCTCGACGAGCTGGTGCGGCAGGTGCCGGACGAAGCCGACGGTGTCGGCAAGGGTGACGGCGCGACCGTCCGGCAGCTCGGCCCGGCGCACGGTCGGGTCCAGGGTCGCGAAGAGCGCGTCCTCCACGAGCACGCCGGCCCCCGTGAGCCGGTTGAGCAGGCTCGACTTGCCGGCGTTCGTGTAGCCGGCGATCGCGATCGACGGCACCGCGTTGCGGCGGCGGCTGCCGCGCTTGGTCTCCCGCGCGGTGCGCATGTCGGCGATCTCGCGCCTCAGCTTCGCCATGCGGGTGCGGATGCGCCGCCGGTCGAGCTCGATCTTGGTCTCACCGGGGCCGCGGGAGCCGATGCCGGCACCGCCGGCGACCCGGCCACCGGCCTGCCGGGACATCGACTCGCCCCAGCCGCGCAGGCGCGGGAGCAGGTACTCCAGCTGCGCGAGCTCGACCTGCGCCTTGCCCTCCCGGCTCTTGGCGTGCTGGGCGAAGATGTCGAGGATCAGCGCGGTCCGGTCGACCACCTTGACCTTGACGACGTCCTCCAGGCTGCGCCGCTGCGACGGCGACAGCTCGCCGTCCACGACGACGGTGTCCGCGCCGGTCGTCGCGACGATGTCGCGGAGCTCGGCCGCCTTGCCGGAGCCGAGGAACGTCGAGGGGTCCGGCTTGTCGCGACGCTGCAGCAGCGCGTCGAGCACCTGCGAGCCGGCGGTCTCGGCGAGGGCGGCGAGCTCGGCGAGGCCCACCTCGGCGTCCTCGACGCCGGCCGAGGTCCAGAGCCCGGCGAGCACGACGCGCTCCAGCCGGAGCTGGCGGTACTCGACCTCGGTGACGTCGGTGAGCTCCGTGGACAGGCCCGCGACGCGGCGCAGCGCCTGGCGGTCGGCGAGGTCGAGCTGGTCCCCGTCGTACGCGTCGTACCCGTCGTCGGGCCCGCCCGGCTCGAGGCCGTCGAGGGGCTCCGGCCGGCGGGCGTCGCGCGGGGTGGGGTCGGTGTGTGTGCGTGGCATCGTCCTGCCAGGATCGCACGCGGTGGCCTGTCGGCCCCAGCCGATTACGCGTCAGGGAGGCGGCGTGGACCTGCTGACCGTCCTCGGTCTCCTCGGTGGGCTCGTCGTCCTCGTCGTCGGCGGGGAGCTCCTCGTGCGGGGGGCCGGCGGCCTCGCGCTCGCGCTCGGCCTGTCCCCGCTCGTCGTGGGGCTCACGGTCGTGTCCTTCGCGACGTCGGCGCCCGAGCTCGCCGTCACCCTCGACGCGAGCCTGTCCGGCTCGCCGGGCCTCGCGGTCGGCAACGTCGTCGGCAGCAACATCGCCAACGTCCTGCTCGTGCTCGGCGCGAGCGCCGTCGTGCTGCCGCTCGTGGTCCGCACGCGCGTGGTGCGGCAGGACGTGCCGGTGATGATCGGCCTGTCGGTCGTCGCCCTCCTGCTCGCGCTCGACGGCAGCATCGGGCGCCTCGACGGCCTGCTGCTGCTCGTGCTCCTGCTGCTGTACGTCGGGCGGACGGTCTGGACGTCGCGGACCCGGCGCGACGACGACGAGCCGGGCGTCGCCCCGGGGACGGACGAGCCCGTCCGGCGCGGCAGCGGGCGGCGCCGGACGGTCGTCGACGCCCTGCTCGTGGCGGCGGGCGTCGCGCTGCTCGTGCTCGGCGCCCGCCTGCTGGTGGGAGCCGCGACCGACATCGGCGAGGCGCTCGGCGTCAGCGAGCTCGTCATGGGCCTCACGGTCGTGGCCGTCGGCACGTCGCTGCCGGAGCTCGCGACCTCGGTCGTCGCGGCGGTCCGCGGCCAGCGCGACATGGCTGTCGGCAACGTCGTCGGCAGCAACATCTTCAACCTCGGGGCGGTGCTGGGTCTGGCCGCCCTCATCAGCCCGGACGGCGTCCCGGTGTCGCGCGGGGCCGTGGTGCTCGACCTACCGGTCATGGTCGTCGTCGCGCTCGCGCTCCTGCCGGTGGTGTTCACCGGGGCGGCCGTCGCCCGCTGGGAGGGGGTCGTCTTCGTCCTCTACTACGGCGTGTACGTCACGTTCCTCGCGCTCGACGCCACGGGCCACGACGCCGTGCCCGTGCTCGGACGGGTGGTGGTCGGCTTCCTCGCGCCCCTCACCGCCCTCACCCTGCTCGTGCTCGTCGGCGCCGAGGTCAGGCGACGCCGCCGGCGCACGGCGAGAGGCCCGGAGGGGAGCCCGGCACCGTGAGCGAGCAGCAGCCCCACTACTTCGACGCCGACCCGGCGGCGCCCGCCCGCGCGCGCGAGCTCTCGCTCGACCTCGACGGCCGGGCCGTGCGGGTGCGGACGGCGGCGGGGGTCTTCAGCGGCGACCGGCTCGACCCGGGCACGGCCGTGCTGCTGCGCTCGGCGACGGACGTGCCCGCGGGCGGGGACCTGCTCGACCTCGGCTGCGGGTGGGGACCGCTCGCCCTCGCGCTCGCGGCCCGCGCCCCGGCGGCGACGGTGTGGGCGGTCGACGTCAACGCCCGCGCGCGAGCGCTCACGGCCGAGAACGCCGCCCTGAACGGCCTCACCAACGTGCGGGTCGCGGCGCCGGAGGACGTCGACCCCGCGCTGCGCTTCGCCGCCGTGTGGTCCAACCCGCCGATCCGGATCGGCAAGGCCGCCCTGCACGACCTGCTGCGGCTCTGGCTGCCGCGGCTCGCGACCGGAGGCCACGCGGACCTCGTCGTGCAGCGCAACCTCGGCGCCGACTCCCTGCACCGCTGGCTCGCCGACGGCCTGGACGACCCGGCGGGCCTCGGCGCGCACCTCGCGACGACCCGGCTCGCGAGCAGCAAGGGCTACCGGGTGCTGCGGGTCCGCCGGGACGTCAGCGGCTGAGCGGCTGACCGGCCGCGGCCCGCTCCAGCCACGCGGGCTCGACGACCAGGCGGGCGACGACCTCGGCGGGACCGGCGAGCTCGCTGCCGACGATGCCCTCGTCCTCCCGGCGGCGCAGCCGCACCCGCAGCCGGCCGCCCGGCACGTCGACGGTCCAGGAGCGGTGCCCGTTGCGCAGCGACGCCGCGGCGGCCGCCGCGACGGCGCCGGTCCCGCACGAGGACGTCTCCCCCACCCCGCGCTCGTGCACGCGCATGCGCAGGTAGCCCGTCCCGGGGGCGTCACCCTGGCCGACCCCGCCGACGAGCTCGACGTTCGCGCCGTGCTCCGGCTCCGGCTCGAGGGTGGGACGGCGCGCGAGGTCGGCGTCGAGGACGGCCGCGACGTCGCCGACGTCGACGACGACGTGCGGGTTGCCGACGTCGACCGCCCGCCCGGGCAGGCGCCGCGTGCGGTCGGGGCCGACGACCCCGACGGCCACGAGGTCCTCGGCGACGCTCACCGGCCCCATCTCGACCGCGTACACGGGGTAGCCCGCCGCGACGAGCCGCACGGGCCGCGCGCCAGCGCGCGACAGCACCGGCACGCGCCCGACGGCCGGGTCGACGAGACCGGCGTCGACGAGGCTGTGGGCGAGGACGCGTACCCCGTTGCCGCACATCTCGGCGGTGGTGCCGTCGGCGTTGACGTGGTCCATGAACCAGCCGGCCTCGCCGTCGACGTCGGCGCGCACGGCGCGGATGACCCCGTCCGCGCCCACACCCAGGCGCCGGTCGCACAGCGCGCGGACGACGTCGGTCACCAGCGGCCACGTGTCGTCCGGGTCGAGGACGACGACGAAGTCGTTGCCCGTCCCGTGCGCCTTGAGCGCGTGCAGGCCGTCGGGTCCGAGGGGGCTGCTCACGCCCCCATCCTCTCGCGGAGGCGGGGGACGACGAGCGCCCGGGCCCGCTCGGTGAGCGCCGCGGCGGTGTCGTCGGCGGCGACGTCGAGCCACAGCACGTCGGGGTCGGCGCCGAACCACGACTCCTGCCGGCGGACGAGGCGGCGCGTGGCGCGCACGGTGGCCTCGCGGGCCTCGTCGTCCCCCGTGCGCCCGGCGAGCAGCTCGAGGACCTGCGCGTAGCCGACGGCCCGCGACGCGGTCGGCCCCTCGGCGAGGCCCCGCTCGCGCAGCGACCGGACCTCATCGACGAGGCCGTCGCGCCACATGCGGTCCACCCGCTCCGCGATGCGACGGTCGACGTCGGGGCGTTCCCGGCGCAGGCCGAGCACGACGGCGGGCACCGCGCGGGCCCGCGCCCCCGGCTCGGGCATGGCCGCGCTGAACGGGCGCCCGGTGATCTCCACGACCTCCAGCGCCCGCACGACGCGCCGCACGTTGCCGGGCAGGATCGCCGCGGCCGCGGCGGGGTCGACCCGGCGCAGCCGCTCGTGCATCGCCGGCGCACCCACCTCCTCGGCCTCCGCGCTCAGCCGGGCGCGCACGTCCGGGTCGGTGCCGGGGAAGCGCAGGTCGTCCAGGGCCGCCCGCACGTACAGGCCCGACCCGCCGACGAGCACGGGCAGCCGGCCGCGACCGGCGACGTCCGCGAACGCCGCGCGAGCGAGTTCCTGGTACTCCGCGACCGCGGCGGGACGGGTGACCGGCCAGACGTCGAGCAGGTGGTGCGGGACGCCCCGCCGCTCCCGCACCGTCAGCTTGGCCGTCCCGACGTCCATGCCCTCGTACAGCTGCATGGAGTCGGCGTTGACCGCCTCGCCGCCGAGGGCCTCGCACAGCCCGACGGCGACGTCGGACTTCCCGGTCGCCGTCGCCCCCACGACGGCGAGCACCACCGGCGGGGCCCCGGACGTCGCCGGGCCCCCGCTCACGCCAGCCGCCACGTCGCGACGAGGTACCCGACGCCGAGCGGCGCGTCGGCGAGGTGCAGGACGGGTGGGCGCCGACCGCCCACGGCCGCGAGCACGTCGACGGCGTCGCACGCGTCGGCGCCGACGGCCGGGGCTGCGCGCCGCGCGCGGGTGGAGACCCGCCGGTGGCCGCGGACGGCGGCGGCGAGCGCGCGGTCGACCACCCCGCCCCGCGGGTCTTCGCCCCCGGGGGCGCGGGGGCCGCGGGTGCGCGAGCCGTCGGCGAGCAGCAGCAGGCCGGTGCGCGCCCGGACGGCGTCCTGCTGCGCGAGCCAGCCGGCCGGGTCGCCGGCGACCCGCGGCCACGACGTCTCCTCGCGACCCGGGCGCCAGTCGGGCATGGCCGGGTGCCCGGGCCGGGAGTCCAGCAGGGCGTGGGCGAGCTCGTGCGGCCACGAGCCGCGGGCGCGCGAGGGCACCGGCGAGGGCAGCACCGAGCCGAACCCCGCCAACGTGCCCGCCCGCTCGTGCGCGACGAGGAGCACCCGGTCGCAGTCGTCGAGCACGTCGAGCGCGCGGGTGACGGCCGCCCGGACCGGCTCGACCTCCGGCACGTCGGTCCCCGTCAGCCAGGGCAGCAGGACCGGTGCGGCCGGCACGAGGCACGCGGCGGCGACGGGCACCGGCTCACCGTATCCGCCGCCGGCCCGCGGCCCGCCGGCGGCCGGGTGGGCGCCTCGCGGTGGGCACGCCGTGGCTCAGGTGAGCGGCTCCAGCGGCAGCAGCCCGGTGCGGTGCGCGAGGGTGACCGCCTCGGTGCGCCCCGACGCCCCCAGCTTGGCCATGGCGTTCGACAGGTGCACCGAGACGGTCTTCTCGCTGATGAACAGCCGCGCGCCCACCTGCCGGTTCGTCAGGCCCTGGGCGACGAGACGGAGCACCTCCCGCTCGCGCGCGGTGAGGACCGCGTCGGCCCCCGCGCCGGCCTCGCCGAGCCCGGCCCGGCGCTCGAGGGCGTCGACCTGCGCGGACAGCGGCGCCGCACCGAGCTCGGCCGCCGTGCGGCGGACCTCGGCGAGCAGGGGCTCGACCTCCTCCGCGGCCGCGCCGCGCGCGCCGCTGCCGAGGAGGGCGGCGGCCAGCCCGAGGCGGCAGCGCGCCTGCTCGTAGGGGTGGCCGAGGACGGCGAAGGCGGCGAGCGCCTCGCGCCACGCGGGGACCGGGTCGAGGTCACCGTCCCGCGGACCGGGTACGGCGTCGTCCGGGGCCTGCCCGCCGTCCGGTGCCGCCACCGGCAGGACCGGGCGCAGCCGGGTCAGCTCCGCCCGCAGCCGCGCCTGCCACGCCCGGGCCTCCGGTCCGGGGCGCTCCCGGGGGTCGGGGTGGGCGGCCGCCTCGGCGACGAGCTCCTCCACCGCCCGGCCCCGGGCGAGCGCCCGGCGCGCGAGGCCGGCGGCGCGCGCGGCGTCGTGTCGCAGCAGCGCCTCCTCCGCGACGTCGGCGAGGGCGGCGACCTCGACGGCGCCGAACCACACGGCCGCGAGGCGCTCGTCGCCGAGCACGCGCACGAGGTCGTCGCGGGCGGCGCGGGCGACGTCGGCGGCCTCCTCGGGGCGGCCCTGCCAGCGGCGCAGCTCCGCGAGGCAGCCGTCGACGACCACCTGCACGCCCACGTCCAGCCCGCGCAGCGGCACGAGCCGCTCCACGGCCGCCTCGGCGGTGTCGTCGCCGCGCGCGACGGCGACGTACAGGTCGATGGCCGCCAGCCGGGCGGCGGGCGTGTCGGGGGCGAGGTCGGTGTCGGCCTCCGGGCGGGTGCGCCAGTGCCCCGTCATGTACCGGGCGAGCCGGCGCAGCACGCGGAGCTCGACCGCGAGCGGGCTCCACAGCAGACCGGCGGCGCCCGCCCGCTCGACGGCCTCGTCGGCGACGGCGAGGGCCTCGGGCACGGCCCCGCGGCCGTAGCGGGCCCAGCCGAGGTTGACGCACGCACGCAGCTCGGTGAGCAGGTCGCCGGCCGAGCGGGAGCGCGCGACCGCCTGCACGAGGCGCTCGTCGGCCACCTGCCCGGCCGCGGCGGCGTCCGCCCCGCCCGCGGCCTCCTCGCCGAGCGCGACGGCGACCGTGGCGAGCGCGTCGGCCTCGACGTCCGGCAGCCCCGCCTCCACCGCGACGGCGAGGGCCCGCTCGCCGGCGAGGCGCGCACCCGGCTTGCCGGCGAGCATGAGGGCGCGTGCGAGACCGGCGAGCGCCCACGCCCGGTCCCGGACGACCTCGTCGGGGCCGTCGCAGACCGCGGTGACGGCGAAGTCGCCCACGCCGAGGGTGCGGACGGCGGCGCGGGCGTGCTCCAGCGCCTCCCCGGTCCGCTCGGAGGCGATGAGGTGCTGGGCGAGGCGGTGGTGCAGCACCCCGGCGCGGTGGTCGTCGCCGGCCGCGTGCGCGCGCTCGAGCGCGGCGCGCGCCAGCGAGACGGCGCGCTCCACCTGCCCGGAGCGGCTCGCGAGGCCCGCGGCGCGGCGGTGCAGGTCGACGTCGTCCTGGCCGAGCCGCTCCGCGGCGTCCGGGACGCTGTCGTACAGCTCGATCGCCCGCTCCAGGTGCGCGAGCGCCTCGCGCGGCGCGAGCCGGTCGACGGCCTCGTCCGCCGCGCGCACCGACGCGGTGAGCCCCGTCGGCACGTCGTGCGCGGCGAGGCTGTGGTGGGCGAGCTCCGCCGCGCTGCCGCGCACCTGGCCGCTCGCGCCGGCCGGGGCCTCGACCACCTGGCGGAGCACCCCCGCGTAGGCGCCGTGCCAGCGGCGACGCTCCCCCGGCAGCAGGTCGTCGTACACCGCCTCCTGCAGCAGGGCGTGCCGGAAGGCGAAGCGCTCGCCCTCCGCGCGGAGCACCTGGGCGGACACCGCCTCGCGCAGGGCGTCGTCCAGCTCGTGGCGTGGCAGGCCGCACACCTCGGCGAGCAGGGTGTCGTCGACCCGGCGTCCCCCGACGGAGGCGACGCGGGCGACCTGCCGGGCCGCCGGGCCGAGCCGCTCGAGCCGCGCGAGCAGGACGTCGGCGAGCCCGTCGGGGACGCCGGGCCGGTCGCCGGCGGCGAAGAGCTCCTCGGCGAAGTACGCGTTGCCCTCCGATCGCTGCAGCACCCGCTGCACGGTGGAGACCGGCACGTCCCGGCCCGCGAGCGTCGTGAGGAAGCGCGTCATGCCGGGCAGGTCGAATGGCCGCACCTCGACCCGCTCGACGTGCGGCAGGCGGGCGAGGTCGCCGAGCAGGGCCCGCACCGGATGCGAGCGGTGCAGGTCGTCGCTGCGGTGGCTCGTGACGACGAGCACGCGCTCGCGCCGCATGCGACCGAGCAGGTAGCGGAGCAGGTCGCGGGAGGAGGGGTCGGCCCAGTGCAGGTCCTCCACGACCACGACGACGGGCTGCTCCTCGGCGAGGCGCCCCACGAACCCGGCGACGGCCTCGAACAGGCGCAGCCGGCCGACCTCGACGGCGGTCGCGTCGGCGACGGCGTCCGCCGGTGGCGGGGCGGGCCGGGACCGGTCGGGGGCCTGCCCCGTCGCGCCGGGACCGGCCGGGGACGCGTCGGCCCCGAGAAGCGGGCGCAGGCCGTCGGGGACGGGACGGCCGGTCGCGGCGAGGTACGCCCCGACGGCCTCGGCGAAGGCGAGGTAGGGAAGGCCGGCCGCTCCGAAGTCGACGCAGTGCCCGCGCAGGACGACCGCGCCGCGACCGGCGACGAGGTCCGCGAAGGCCTCGACGAGGCGGGTCTTGCCGGCGCCGGCGTCCCCGGCGAGCAGCACGGCTCCCGGCCGACCGGCCGCGGCCGCACCGAAGCGGTCGAGCAGCCGGTCGAGCTCGGCCTCGCGGCCGACGAGGGGCGCGTCGAGGCTCATCCGTGGCACCTGCTCATCGTGGCAGCAGGGGCCGACGGACGGCGACGTCCCCGGTCAGGCGGCGAGGGCGAGCTCGGCCTCGCGCCGGCTGCGGCGCAGCGCACGGCGTGCGCGCCAGCCGGCGAGCGCGGTCCGGACGACGCCGCGCGAGGCGGCGACGTCGGCCGCGACCCGCTCCTGGCGGTAGGCGACCTCGGCGTCGACGAGCACCCCGACGGTCAGGTAGGTGTGCGACATGGTGGCCTCCTCGGTCCTGCCCGGGACTCCCCCGGACACCTACGAGACTCCGCCTGAGGCCGGGGCCGGCGGATCGGTCGGGTGCGCACGTCCGGGGACGGGCCGAGCCGGTCGGGCGGTGAGCGCACCGGAGCGGCGGCTGAGGCGGCGGCCGGGGCGTCCCCTCCCTGCTGAGGGGCCGTCACGAGGCGCTGAGGGCGTCCTGAGGTGGCCCGCCCCTCGACCTGGCCGGGTGCGGTCCGGCGGGGGCGACGACCCCTCGCGCGCGGTGTGCCCCCAGTGGGGGCATACAGCGCGACGCCGTCAGGTCGGCCCGCGCCGCAGCCCGCGTGGGCCGCTTGCGGGCAGGGACGGGGCCGCAGGTGGGCGACGCACCCGTGGGCGGGCGCGTCGCCGGTCGGGTCAGGCGCCGGGTGCTCCCACGCGGGGGATGCCGAGCCCGACGGGCACCGGGCCGGTCGGGCCCGTGGCCGCGTCGGTGGCGGCCTGCTGCTGCCTCGCCTCCCAGGCGTCGCCGGCGCGCGTGCGGCGCACGGCGAGCACGCCGCCGTCGGCGACGAGGTGGTGCGGCGCGCCGTACGTCACCTCGACGGTGACGACGTCACCGGGCCGGACGCCCCCCGCGGGCACCTCGACCCCGGCGGCCGGATCGGGCGCGAAGTGGACGAGCCGGTTGTCGGGCGCGCGGCCGCTGAGGCGGGCCGTCGCGCCGTCCTTGCGGCCCTCGCCCTCCGCGACGAGCAGGTCGAGCCGCCGGCCCTCCTGGCGGCGGTTCTCCGCCCAGGAGATCTCCTCCTGCAGCGCCACGAGCCGCTCGTAGCGCTCCTGCACGACCGCCTTGGGCAGCTGGTCCGGCAGCGTGGCCGCCGGCGTCCCGGGGCGGATCGAGTACTGGAAGGTGAAGGCGTTGGCGAAGCGCGCCCGCCGCACCACGTCGAGGGTCGCGGCGAAGTCCTCCTCGGTCTCCCCCGGGAACCCGACGATGATGTCGGTGCTGATGGCGGCGTCCGGCATGGCGGCGCGCACCCTGTCGATGATGCCGAGGAAGCGCTCGGAGCGGTACGAGCGGCGCATGGCCCGCAGCACCCGGTCGGAGCCGGACTGCAGCGGCATGTGCAGCTGCGGCATGACCGTCGGGGTCTCCGCCATCGCCTCGATGACGTCGTCGGTGAAGGCGGCCGGGTGCGGGCTGGTGAACCGGACGCGCTCCAGGTCCGGGACCGCGCCGACCGCGCGGAGCAGCTTGCCGAAGGCGAGCCGGTCGCCGAACTCGACGCCGTAGCTGTTGACGTTCTGCCCGAGCAGGGTGACCTCGACGACACCCTGCTCCACGAGCGCCTCGACCTCGGCGAGCACGTCGCCGGGGCGGCGGTCCCTCTCCTTGCCACGCAGGCTCGGCACGATGCAGAACGTGCACGTGTTGTTGCACCCGACGCTGATCGAGACCCACGCCGCGTACGCGGACTCCCGTCGCGTGGGCAGCGTCGAGGGGAAGGTCTCCAGCGCCTCGAGGATCTCGACCTCGGCCTCGCCGTTGTGGCGGGAGCGCTCGAGCAGCGCGGGCAGCGAGCCGAGGTTATGGGTGCCGATGACCACGTCGACCCACGGCGCGCGGCGCACGATCTCGCCGCGGTCCTTCTGCGCGAGGCAGCCGGCCACGGCGATCTGCATCCCGCGACGACGCTGCTTGACCGGCGCGAGGTGACCGAGGTTGCCGTACAGCTTGTTGTCGGCGTTCTCGCGCACCGCGCACGTGTTGAGCACGACGACGTCGGCGCCCTCGCGGGCGACGAGCGACTCGTCGGCCGGGACGTAGCCGGCCTCCTCCAGCAGCCCCGTGAGCCGCTCGGAGTCGTGGACGTTCATCTGGCAGCCGAACGTGCGCACGTGGTACGTGCGCGCCTGCGGCGCGGCCGGCGTGGCGGCCGGCGTGGCGGCCTCGGGGTACGTGGTCATGGCAGGTCCCAGGGTACGGCGGCGGGCGGGGACCCTGGCCCGACGGCGCGGTCGGGAATACGGTGATCCGTCCCGTTCGACCGTCCCGACCCTTCGGAGGACCCGTGATCAGCCGTCGCCAGGCCCTGCTCGTCCCGCTCGCCGCCCTGCCCGCCGCCGCGGTCGCCGGGGCGGTGCCCGCCGCCGCCGCCGAGACGGTCCCCGGCGGCCCGTGGGTGCAGGAGAACCAGCCCGTCGTGCTCGCCGGCATGACCGACAACTCCCAGCTCGTCGCCGAGCTGCAGCGCCTCGCCGCCCGGCGCCCCGACACCGTCCGGCTCACCGAGATCGGTCGCAGCCTGGAGGACCGGCCGATCTACCGGGTGAGCGTCGGGTCCGGCCCGCGCACGCTCATGGTCGTCACGCAGCAGCACGGCGACGAGCCCGTCGGCACCGAGGCCGCGCTGCAGCTGCTCACACACGTCAGCGGACCCTCCCGCGAGGCGAGCGCGCTGCGGGAGCAGGTGACCCTCGAGGTCGTCCCGCGCGTCAACCCCGACGGCTTCGAGCGCTGGCTCGACCCGGAGAGCTACCCCGGCGAGGACCCGCGCCGCAACGCCGCCAACCTCGACCTCAACCGCGAGTACGACCCGGCCGTGCCGGTGAGCGCCGACGCCCCGGAGGCCGCGGCCGTCCGCGCCCTCGTCGACCAGGTGCAGCCCGACCTCGTGCTCGACTACCACCACCAGGTCTCCTACGTCACCGACGCGGGCGAGCAGGTGACCATGTCCGTGCTGTGGGCGACCGTCGGTGGCGTCGAGCCGTCGGTCGTCGACGACGGGCGGCGCGCGGCCGTCGTCGTCGCGGAGGCACTCGAGGACTTCGGCCACGCGACCGTCACCCGGTACCCGGAGTCGACGACGCGCTCGGTGGCCCGGAACGGCCTCGCGCTCGCCGGCACGCCCGCGCTCCTCATCGAGCAGCGGGGCCAGTACGAGGTCGGGCAGAAGTCGCTCGGCGCCTTCACGCGCGAGGCGCTCGTCGCGATGGAGGCCGTGCTCGAGTCGCTGGCCGACGGCTCCTTCGACGAGGTCGACCCGGCCGACGCCGACCTGCTGCCGGAGCGCGGCGACCGCGACCGTCAGCGCTGAGTCGCAGCCAGGACCCGGCTCGACCCGGGAGCCGCCGCGCCGCTCGTGCGGCGCGGCGGCACCGTCGGTCTCAGACCGCGCGGGCCTGCTCGTACAGCGCCGAGCCGATGAGCTCGAGGCTCACCTGCATGCGCTCCGGGCTGATGTTCTTCGCCACCGTGTCCTCCGGGGAGTGGTAGGGCGGCTCCAGCAGCGCGGGCGACTCCTCCCCGCGCCAGGAGAAGTTGCTGCTCGCGATGCCCTGCTCCTGGAAGGACTGGTGGTCGCTCGCGCCGCGGGTGGTGACCGGCGACAGCGACGGGGAGTAGCCGAGCCGCTCGGCCGCGTCGATGACCGAGGTGTTGACGACGTTGGCGGAGCCGTCCCACGACAGCACCCAGTAGCGGGTCGCCGGGTCCCAGCTCGTCGCCACCATGTCGTTGTTGTAGACGCCGAGGAGCCGGTCGCGCTCGGCCTGGTCGAGCTGGGCGACGTGGTAGCGCGAGCCGATGAGGCCCTGCTCCTCCGAGCCCCACAGCGAGAAGCGCAGGTCGGCCTCGGTGGGCAGCGACCGCATGACGCGCGCCACCTCGAGGGTGAGGGCCGTGCCGGAGCCGTCGTCGTTGGCGCCGGGGGCGCCGATGACGGAGTCGTAGTGCGCGCACACCATGAGTGCCGGGCGGGCGCCGCTGGGCCGACCGCGACCGGCACGCTCCGCGAGCACGTTGTGGCTCGTGAGGCCCCGGAAGGCGTCGGTGCGGACGGTGAGGGTGAGCGGGCCGCGCGCCAGCGCCTCGCGCAGGCGGTGCTTCTGCACCTGCGCGACCCCCACGACGGGCACCCCGAAGTCCTCCGACAGCAGCGGCGAGAAGGCCTGCGAGCGACGGATGGGGTTGGGGTTGTCGGCGGGCAGCAGCACGACGGCGACCGCACCGCGGGCGACCGCGAGTGCGACCTGCGGGGTGCGGCCGGCGGCGTTGGCCACGACCTGGTCGACGAGCGCGATCTTCCCGGTGAGGTCGGGGGCCTCGGTGGTGGCCGGGCCGATGTCGACGGCCTCGGCGGTGACGCTGACGTCGAGCGCACCCCGCTCCGAGGCGCCGGCCTGCCAGCAGATGTCGTCGTCGAGCGCGGGCGTACCGCTGAGGTCGGCGAGGAACTTGTCCGCGACGCCGAACGGCTCCAGCCGGACCTCGTAGCCGTAGGAGTCGAGCACCCCGGCGAGGTAGTCCGCGGCGGCGCGCTCGGACGGCGTGCCGCCGATGCGCGGGCCGATGCCCTCGGACAGCTCGACGACGTGCTCGATGGCGCGGGCGGCGGACACGCGCTGCACGACGACGCGGTCCCGGGCGGTCAGGGCCGGCGCGGCGACCGCGCCGGGGCGCCGGTCGTCGACGGCCCACGCCGGGGCGGCGACGAGGGAGGCGGCGACGCCTCCGAGGGCGGCGAGGGCGCCGCGTCGGGACAGGCGCGCCGCCGGGTGGGCGGACGCGGCGCTCGTGGGCTCGGGCACGGTGGTGACCTCCGGTCGGTGGACGGTGCGCGAACCGTACGGTCGGTTATGCGGTCGTGACAATGCCCCGGGTCATCGTGAGCAAGAGGTCACGGATCGGCAACGGCGCCTGTCCGCCATGGTGTGCGTCGAACGCTTCGGTCTAGGTTTCCCGACATGCCCGAGAAGACCGCCTCCCCGGCCGTGCCGGTCGGTGCGCCGCTCGTGGTCGTCGACGACGTCAACAAGCACTTCGGCGAGCTCCACGTGCTGAAGGACATCGACCTCACCGTGGCCCGGGGCGAGGTCGTCGTCGTCATCGGCCCGTCCGGCTCCGGCAAGTCGACGCTGTGCCGGACGATCAACCGGCTCGAGACCTACGAGTCCGGCTCCATCACCATCGACGGGGACCCCCTGCCCGCCGAGGGCAAGGAGCTCGCCCGGCTGCGCGCCGACGTCGGGATGGTCTTCCAGTCCTTCAACCTCTTCCAGCACAAGACGGTCCTGGAGAACGTCACCCTCGGACCCACCAAGGTCCGCAAGGTGAAGAAGGCCGAGGCGGAGAAGACGGCGATGCAGCTCCTCGAGCGCGTCGGCGTCGCGAACCAGGCGAAGAAGTACCCCGCCCAGCTGTCGGGCGGCCAGCAGCAGCGCGTGGCCATCGCCCGCGCGCTGGCGATGCAGCCGAAGGTCATGCTCTTCGACGAGCCGACCTCGGCCCTCGACCCCGAGATGATCAACGAGGTGCTCGACGTCATGACCTCCCTCGCCAAGGAGGGGATGACCATGATCGTCGTCACGCACGAGATGGGCTTCGCCCGGCGCGCGGCCAACCGCGTCGTGTTCATGGCCGACGGCGAGATCGTCGAGCAGGCCGAGCCGGAGGAGTTCTTCAACAACCCGCGCTCGGCGCGGGCCAAGGACTTCCTGTCGAAGATCCTCACCCACTGACCCCGCACCACCACGGCGGGGGCCACCACCCCACGCCCCCTACATCCCGGGAGGGAACATGACCGCACGTCGTCCGATCCTCGGCGTCGCCGCCCTGAGCGCCGCCGCCCTCGTCCTCGCCGCCTGCGGCGGCGGCGACGGTGACGCCGCCGCCGAGGACACCGCCGCGGCCGGCGGGGACACCGCTGCCACCGAGGACGCTGCCGGCGGCGAGGAGACCGCCGCCGCGGGCGGTGCCGGCGACTTCGCCGAGGGCACGACCATGGCCGAGCTCGCCGAGGCGGGCACGATCCGCGTCGGCACGAAGTTCGATCAGCCGCTGTTCGGCCTCGCCAACCTCGAGGGCACCCCCGAGGGCTTCGACGTCGAGATCGCGAAGATCATCGCCGAGGGCCTCGGCATCTCCGAGGACAACATCGAGTGGACCGAGACGCCCTCGGCCATCCGCGAGGAGGTTCTCGAGACCGACCAGGTCGACATGGTCGTCGCGACCTACACGATCAACGACGAGCGCCGTGAGCGCATCACCTTCGCCGGGCCGTACTACGAGGCGGGCCAGACCCTCATGGTCCGCGCCGGCGAGGAGTCGGAGATCACCGGTCCGGACTCGCTGTCCGACGAGTCGATCCGCGTCTGCTCCGTCGAGGGCTCCACGCCGTCGGAGAACATCCGCGAGTACCTCGCCTCCGACGACCAGCTCACGCTGTTCGGCACCTACGGCGAGTGCGTCGACTCGCTGCGCAACAACCAGGTGGACGTCGTCACGACCGACAACGTCATCCTCCTCGGCTTCGTCTCCGAGAGCCCGGAGGAGTTCGCCATCGCCGGTGAGACCTTCACCGAGGAGCCCTACGGCGTCGGCATCGAGAAGGGCGACGTCGAGTTCTGCGAGTTCATCAACGAGACGCTCGCCGCGGCCGAGGAGGCCGGCACGTACGTGGAGGCGTGGAACTCCACCGCGGGTGCCATCGAGGGCTCCGAGGAGCCCGTGCTCCCCGAGCCCGACCCCTGCTCCTGAGCGACGTCTGACGGTGGTGCGGTGCGGCTCCGGCCGCACCGCACCACCGTGGCGCCACCCGCGCCGCCGTCCTGCCCGGCACCGGAGAGGAGCACCCGCCCGTGGACATCCTGGTCGACAACTTCGACCTCTTCGTCGCCGGCTTCTTCCGCTCGCTCGAGATCATCGCCTACACGCTCGTGGGCTGCCTCGTGCTGGGCTCCCTGCTCGCGATGATGCGCGTGTCGCCGGTCCCGCCGCTGCAGCGGTTCGCGTCCGGCTACGTCGGCATCGTCCGCAACAGCCCCCTCACCGTCATGCTCTTCGTGACGGCGTTCGTGCTGCCCGAGCTGGGGTTCAACGCGCCGTTCTTCTGGCTCGGCGTGCTGGGCCTCACGCTCTACACGGCCGGCTTCGTCTGCGAGGCGGTGCGCTCCGGCATCAACTCGGTCCCGCCCGGTCAGGCGGAGGCGGCGCGGTCGGTCGGGCTGACCTTCGGGCAGACCCTCGGCGAGGTCGTCATGCCGCAGGCGCTGCGCTCCGTGGTGCCGCCGCTGGGCAGCGTCATCATCGCGATGATGAAGAACTCCGCCGTCGTCGGCGTGTTCGGCGTCGGCGGTGACCTGCTCTCGGTCGGGACGCGGCTGACGAGCGCCCAGGGCTTCGCCATCACGTGGGTTCTCATCGGCGTGTGGCTCGGCTACCTCGCCATCACGCTGCCGACGGGCGCCCTGCTCGCGGCCATCGAGCGGAAGGTGGCGATCGTCCGGTGAGCGCCCCCACGAGCGTCCTGTACGACGCGCCCGGACCCAAGGCGATCCGCCGCTCGCGCCTGCTGTCGGTGGTGTCGGTCGTCGTCTTCGTCGTCCTCCTCGGACTCGCGCTGCTGCGGCTGTACCGCCAGGGCCAGTTCGAGGCGGACCTGTGGTCGCCGCTGTTCTGGCCGGGCGACGAGCAGTTCCCCGCGGTCTGGGGCCGCATCGGCACGGGCGTGTACTACACGCTGCTCGCCGCCGTGCTCGCCATCGCCTTCAGCCTCGTCATCGGCACGCTCATCACGACGAGCCGGCTCATGCTCGGCCGGACCAGCCGGCTGCCGCTCGTGCTCCTCATCGAGATCCTCCGCGGCACGCCGGTCATCGTCCTCAT
This sequence comes from Aquipuribacter sp. SD81, assembly GCF_037153975.1. Classification (NCBI taxonomy): domain Bacteria; kingdom Bacillati; phylum Actinomycetota; class Actinomycetes; order Micrococcales; family Intrasporangiaceae; genus Aquipuribacter; species Aquipuribacter sp. SD81. Next base: position 31,504 of record NZ_JBBAYJ010000019.1, on the reverse strand, counting down.
CTTCTTCTCCGGCAAGTTCCTGCCCGCCGTCGGCGTCGACCTGTCGAACCTCTGGTACCTCGTCATCGGCCTGGTCCTCTACAACTGCGTGGTCATCGCCGAGATCCTGCGGGCAGGCGTCGCCGCCCTGCCGCGCGGGCAGTCCGAGGCCGGCCTCGCGATCGGGCTCACCCGGTCCCAGACGGTCCTGAGCATCCAGCTGCCGCAGGCGTTCCGGCTCATGCTGCCCGCGCTCATCAGCCAGCTCGTCGTCATCGTCAAGGACACGTCGCTCGCGTACTTCGTGCTCACCGGCCCGGAGGAGCTGCTGCGCATCGCGCGCCAGCTGCGGAACTTCTTCGACAACCCCGTCCAGATCTACCTGCTCGTCGCCATCATCTTCATCCTCGTCAACACCCTGCTGAGCCGGCTCGCGGTGTTCGCCGAGCGCAAGCTCAGCGAGTCGCGGGCCGGGGCACCGGACGCGGAGCCGGACCTCGCCGAGAACGCGGACCAGATCGTGGACGCCGACAGCGCCACACACGGCAGCCGAGGTCCCGCACGCGACACGCATGAGGAGGACCCCGCGGGCCACGGCCCGGCTCGATGACGTCAGCCGGTCAGGCGTCGTCCGCAGCGAGCGCCTGACGCACGACCTCGCCGGCCAGACCCGCCGGGTAGCCCTTGCGGGCGAGCATGCCCATGAGCCGGTTGGCCGCGCGCTGTCGCTCCAGCCCGCGCACGGACGGCAGGCGCTTCGCGACCAGGCGCTCGGCGGCGGCGCGCTCGTCGTCGCCGTCGAGCTGGCCGAGCGCCTCGTCGGCGAGGTCGCGGTCGACGCCCTTGCGGCGCAGCTCGTCGGCCAGGCCCCGCCGGGACAGCCCCTTGCTGCGGTGCCGGGAGCGCACCCAGTCGTGCGCGAACTGCCGGTCGTCGACGAGGCCGACCTCGCCCATCCGGTCGAGGACGGCGTCGGCGACGTCGTCGGGCACGTCCTTGGCGAGGACCTTGGCGCGCAGCTGGGCGCGGGTGCGCGCGCCGAAGGACAGCTGACGCAGCACGACGGCGCGGGCCACCTCCTCGGGCGGCTCGGGCGAGGAGCCGTCCGAGGAGGGGCGCGCGCCGTCGTGGGTCTCGGGGTGGGGCGAGGTCACAGGAGCATCAGAACTCCACCGGGGCCTCGACCGGCGCCGGGCGGTCGACCTTGGCGCCGACACCCAGCTTCTCCTTGATCTTCTTCTCGAGCTCGTCGGCGAGGTCGGGGTTGTCGCGCAGGAAGGCGCGGGCGTTCTCCTTGCCCTGGCCGAGCTGGTCGCCCTCGTACGTGTACCAGGCGCCGGCCTTGCGGACGAAGCCGTGCTGCACGCCCATGTCGATGAGCCCGCCCTCACGGCTGATGCCGGTGCCGTAGATGATGTCGAACTCGGCCACCTTGAAGGGGGCGGCCAGCTTGTTCTTGACGATCTTGCACTTGGTGCGGTTGCCGACCGGCTCCGAGCCGTCCTTGAGCGTCTCGATGCGCCGGACGTCGAGGCGCACCGAGGCGTAGAACTTCAGCGCCTTGCCGCCCGTGGTGACCTCGGGCGAGCCGTAGACGACGCCGACCTTCTCGCGCAGCTGATTGATGAAGATGGCGGTCGTCTTGGAGTGGCTGAGCGCGCCGGTGATCTTGCGCAGCGCCTGGGACATGAGGCGGGCCTGCAGGCCGACGTGGCTGTCGCCCATCTCGCCCTCGATCTCGGCGCGTGGCGTGAGCGCGGCGACGGAGTCGATGACGATGATGTCGAGCGCCCCGGAGCGGATGAGCATGTCGGTGATCTCCAGCGCCTGCTCCCCCGTGTCGGGCTGGGACACGAGCAGCGCGTCGGTGTCGACACCGAGGTTGCGGGCGTACTCGGGGTCCAGCGCGTGCTCGGCGTCGACGAAGGCGGCGATGCCGCCGGCGCGCTGCGCGTTGGCCACCGCGTGCAGGGCGACGGTCGTCTTGCCGGAGCTCTCCGGGCCGTACACCTCGACGACCCGGCCGCGGGGCAGGCCCCCGATGCCGAGGGCGACGTCGAGCGAGATCGACCCGGTGGGGATGACGTCGATCGGGGCGCGGGCCTCGTCGCCCAGCCGCATGACCGAGCCCTTGCCGAACTGCTTGTCGATCTGGGACAGGGCGGACGCGAGCGCCTTGTCGCGGTCGCCGCCGGGCGTGGGAGCGGGCATCTGGTCACCTCGTGCGGGTCGTCTGATGGGCACGGAGACGACGCTAGGCAGCGCCTCCGACACAACCCCGGGCGACGTGGCCCCGCTGTGGACGGGACCGCGCTCCGAGGCGCTGTGGACACGACGAACGATAGGACGAACACGTGTTCGACGGCTGCAGGTGGACCGCGTGTCGTGCGGCGTGTCGCGCCGGGTCGCCTGCCGGGTCGCGGGGCAGGTCGGGGGCCGCCGTGGCACCTACGGCGTGTGTGGTAAGACTTGCCTTACCTGTTTCTCCAACACAAAGAGAAGTGAAACCGTGACCCTCTCCCTGCACCGCCGCGCCGTCCTCGGCGCGGCCACCACCGCCGCCGTCCTCCTCGCCGCCGGCTGCGGCGGCTCGGGCGACGCCGTCGACGAGGCCACCGACGCGACCGGCGCGGCCGGCGACGCCGCCACCGCGGCGGTGGACGACGCCACGGACGCCGCGAGCGACGTCGCGACCGACGCCGCCGGGGACGACGCGACGGCGGGCGGCTTCCCCGTCACCATCACCCACGCCTTCGGCGAGACGACGATCGAGGAGGCGCCGGAGCGCGTCGTGACGTGGGGCTGGGGCTCCACCGACGCCGCCATCGCGCTCGGCACCGTCCCGGTCGCCATCCCGCTGGCCTCCTACGGCGGCAACGAGGACGGTGTCCTGCCGTGGGTGGCGGAGGCGCTGGAGGCGCAGGGCGCCGAGACGCCCACGCTCATCCCCGACGCGGACGGCATCCCGTTCGAGCAGGTCGCCGCCGCGCAGCCCGACCTCATCCTCGCGGTGTACTCCGGCATCACCGAGGAGGAGTACGCCACCCTGTCGGAGATCGCCCCGGTGGTCGCCTACCCCGACCAGGCGTGGTCGACGCCGTGGCGGGACGTCGTGACGACCGTCGGCGAGGCCCTCGGGCGCCCGGACGAGGCCGCGCAGGTGCTCGCCGACATCGAGGCGGAGGTCTCCGCCGCCGCCGAGGCCAACCCGGTGCTCGAGGGCACGACCGTCGCCGCGGTGTACGACACGCCCGACGCGTTCTACGTGTACGAGCCGGCCGACCCGCGCGTGGAGTTCCTCACCGACCTCGGCATGGAGGTCGCGCCGAGCGTGAGCGAGCTGTCGACGGGTGAGTCCACATTCTTCTACACGCTGTCCACCGAGCTCGTGGGCGACCTCGACAGCGACGTGCTGCTCAACTACGCCGAGTCCGAGGAGGCCGCGCAGGCGTTCCTCGACCAGCCGTACGCCGCGTCCATGGAGCAGGTCCAGCAGGGCTCCGTCGCGCAGGTGGTCGGGCAGGACAACGTGTCGTCGGTGTCCCCGCCGACCGCGCTGTCGCTCACGTACTCCCTCGACACGTTCGTGACCGAGCTCGTCGAGGCGGCGGAGGCGGCGCAGTCCGGCCGCTGACCGCCCCGGCGCCCGGCGCCCACCCGGCTCCGACACGACGGGCCCCCGCAGCGTGCGGGGGCCCGTCCTCGTCCTCGCGCCGGCCCGGCTACCGTCACGGCCACGTCGACGCGGCCACGTCCGGGCCGGGTGTCAGGCGGCGACCGCGCGGGCCGGTTCGTCGACCGGCTCGGGGCGCCGGAGCAGCAGCACCGCGACGCCCAGCAGCGGGACCCCCGCGACCGCGGCCAGGCCCGGGTAGCCGACGACGGCGAGCACCGGTCCGGCGACGGCACCCGCCCCGGCCCCGGCGACGCCCATGACGAGGTCGGAGGCGCCCTGCAGCGCGCGGGCGCGGGGGTCGGCCCCGTCGAAGGCGCGGGCGAGCACCGCGGAGCCCGACACCAGCGACGCCGACCAGCCGAGGCCGAGCAGCACGAGCGCGACCGCGACGGCGCCGTGCGCGAGCGGGCCGGTGCCGCGCCAGCCGCCGAGGGCGGCGACCGCCAGCGACGCGACGAGCAGGCCGAGGCCGCACGCGATACCCGCGCGGGGTCCCCACCGGTCGGCGAGCGCACCGAAGAGGGGGCTGAGGGCGTACATGCCGGCGACGTGGCCGCTGATGACGAGGCCGATCACCGTCACCCGGGCGCCGTGGCCCTCCAGGTGCACCGGCGTCATGACCATGACCCCGACCATGACGGCGTGGGCGGCGCCGAGCGCGACCACGCCGAGCCGTGCGGCCGGCACCTGCCACACCGCGCGCAGGACCTCCCGGGTGCCCGGCACGGGGGCCGCCGGGCCGACCGCGACCGCGCCGGCGCCCCGCGTCCCGCGGGCCGTCGCGGCGGGGGTCGCCGCGGACGGGTCGGACGGGTCGGTCGGGACCGAGCCGGCCCGCAGCCGCGGCAGGCCGAGCAGCAGGACGACGGCGGCGACGCCGAAGGCGAGGGCCGCCACGACGTAGGCCCCGGTGAAGGGCGGCAGCCCGAGCACGGCGTCGAGCCGCCCGGCGGGGCCGGTGACGTTCGGCCCGAGGACCGCCCCGACGGTCGTCGCCCACACGACGGTCGACAGGGCCCGGCCGCGCCGGCCCGCCTCGACCCCGTCCGTGGCCGCGAAACGGGCCTGCAGCCCGACGGCCGTGCCTCCCCCGAACAGGCCGGCGGCCAGCAGCAGGAGCGCGAAGCTGCCGAGCGCCGACGCGGCGACGATGCCCGCGGCGCCGGCCACGGCGAGGAGGAGACCGGCGACGAGGGCGGTGCGGCGGTCGGTGCGCGCGGCGAGGCGGGCGAGCGGCACGGCGAGGAGGGCGGCACCGAGCACGGAGGCGGTCTGCGCGAGACCGGACAGGGCGGTGCGCCCGGCCACCTCCCGTGCGACGAGGCTGCCCGCCGCGACGCCGACCCCGGCCCCGAGGCCGATGGCCACCTGGGCGGTCGCGAGCACCGCGACCCGTCGGCGCAGGCTCACATCCGGCCGACCGCGCGCAGCCGCTCCGCGAGGCGGTACCCGTCGCCGCCGTGCACGACCGGCACGGGTCCCATGCCCTCGTCGGACTCCGGCGGCGTGAGACCGCGCGACAGCACCTGCTCGGCCGGGGACAGCTCGCGCAGCAGCACGGCCCGCACCGAGTCCGGCGCCTCCCGGGCGACGGTGCTGTAGATGTCGGGGTCGTGCTGGCCGTCGTCCCCCACGAGCAGCCACGTGAGGTGCGGCAGCTCCTCGCGGAGCCGGCGCAGCGCACCGAGCTTGTGCTCGCGCCCGGAGCGGAACCAGCCGGTGTTCGTCGGGCCCCAGTCGGTGAGCAGCAGCGGGCCGACGGGGAAGCCGTGCCGGCGCAGGAAGCGCCGCAGGAACGGTGCGGTGTTCCACGCACCCGTCGACAGGTAGACGACGAAGGTCTTCGGGTGCTCGCGCAGGAACTCCTGGTACAGGTCGGGCATGCCCGGCACCTCCGCCCGCGCGGTCTCGTGCCGCACGAAGGTGTTCCAGGCCGCGATGAAGGGCCGGGGCAGCCACGTCACCATGACGGTGTCGTCGATGTCGCTGACGAGCCCGCACTCGGCGTCGGGCGGGACGACCACCACCTCGCCGCGGCCCGGCTCGCCGCCGAGGGGTGTCATGACGACCTCGTGCCGGCCCTCGGTCAGCTCGACGGCGAGGACCACGTCGACGAGACCGGCGCGGTCCGCGCGGACGTCGAACACCTGCCCGCCGACCTCGACGCGGACCTGCGCGTGCTCGACCTGGGCGGTGAAGAAGCTGCGCCAGCCGCGGGAGCGGACCCACGCCTGGTACGGGCTCTGCGGCCGTGACATGAGGACGCGGCCGAAGACCCGCACCCACGGCACGCCGTGGGGCGCCGGGACGCCGGCCGCCGCGCCGTAGCCCCGGTGCACCTGCGCGTGCGGCACCCACCCCCGCCGCCGCAGCAGCCCGACCAGGCGACGGTTGACGGTGTCCTCCAGGACCGCGGCGATGTGGAGCGCCGGGGTCTCGGCGGGCGCGTTCACGCGGCGGGCCCGACGTCGCGGCTGCCCCGTCGCCTCCGGTCGCGCCCGAGGCGCCGCTCCGGCGGCACGTCCATCGCCTCGCACAGCTCGAGCCACACCACGCGCGGGTCCTCGCCGCGCTCGAGGGCCTGCGCGGCGGTCGCGTCGAAGCGGGCGAGCACGAGGTCGGTGACGAGGGTGTCGGCCAGCGCCCGCCCGAACTCCTCGCGGGTGAGCGTCCGGAACTCGCTGAGCCTCACCCCGCATTGCTACCACGGACCCCGGACGCGCACCCCACGCGGAAGACCGGCCCGGGGCCCGCGCCCGTCACCCGCGCGCGCCACCGGAGCCGCACGGCCACGCCGGCGGTGGCCCCGCCACCACTCCCCACCCACCGCCCCCGGACGCGGCCCGCCCGGGGCGGCGGTTGTCGGTGGTCTGTCCCATGATGACCGCGTGCCCCGCCCCTCGTCGGCGGACCCGTCGCCCGGTGACGGCGGGTCCGGACCCGCCGCCGTCCTCGACCGGTTCTCCGCGCCCACGCGCGACTGGTTCTCGCGCGCGTTCGCGGCGCCCACCGCGGCGCAGGTCGGGGCGTGGGAGGCCGTCAGCGGCGGGGAGGACGCCCTCGTCGTGGCCCCGACGGGCTCAGGCAAGACGCTCGCGGCCTTCCTCTGGGCGCTGGACCGGCTCGTGGTCGAGCCCGAGCCGGAGGCCTCGCTGCGCTGCCGGGTCCTGTACGTCTCGCCGCTCAAGGCGCTCGCGGTCGACGTCGAGCGCAACCTGCGCTCGCCGCTGGCCGGCATGCGCGGCAGCGCCGAGCGGCTCGGCCTGCCGGTTCCGGACGTCCGCGTCGGCATCCGCTCCGGCGACACGCCTGCCGACGAGCGCCGCCGGCTCGCCCGCACGCCGCCGGACGTGCTCATCACCACCCCAGAGTCGCTGTTCCTCCTCCTCACCTCCGCCGCTCGGGAGTCGCTGCGCGGCGTGCGGACGGTCGTGGTCGACGAGGTGCACGCCGTCGCGGGCACCAAGCGCGGCGCGCACCTGGCCGTCAGCCTCGAGCGTCTCGACGCGCTGCTCGAGCGACCGGCGCAGCGGGTCGGGCTCTCGGCGACCGTCCGGCCCGTCGACGAGGTCGCCCGGTTCCTGTCGGGCGGGCGGCCCGTCCGCGTCGTGCAGCCGCCCTCGGAGAAGCGGCTCGAGGTGGTCGTCGAGGTGCCGGTGCCCGACATGTCGGAGCTCGGCGCCCCGACCGGGGAGGTGGTCGGCAGCGCGGCGGGCGAGGAGAGGCGCACCTCGATCTGGCCGAGCATCCACTCCCGGGTCGTCGACCTCGTCGACGAGCACCGCGCGACGCTCGTGTTCACCAACTCCCGGCGGCTCGCCGAGCGGGTCACCGCACAGCTCAACGAGGTGTGGGCGGAGCGGCACGCACCGCCGGAGGACGACGACGACGAGGCCGGGAACGGGGGCGGCGGCGACGTGCCCGCACGGGTGCCGGCGGAGGTCATGGGCCAGTCCGGCGCCTCCTCGGGGGCGCCGGCCCAGCTCGCGCGCGCCCACCACGGCTCGGTGAGCAAGGAGCAGCGCGCGCTCATCGAGGACGACCTCAAGACGGGCCGGCTGCCCGCGGTCGTCGCGACGAGCAGCCTCGAGCTCGGCATCGACATGGGGGCGGTCGACCTCGTCGTGCAGGTCGAGTCCCCGCCGAGCGTCGCCAGCGGCCTGCAGCGCGTGGGGCGGGCCGGGCACCAGGTCGGCGCCGTGTCGCGCGGCGTGGTCCTGCCCAAGCACCGCTCCGACCTCGTGCAGGCCGCCGTGGTCGCCGAGCGCATGCGCGCCGGCGGCATCGAGGCGCTGCAGGTGCCGCGCTCGCCGCTCGACGTGCTCGCGCAGCAGGTGGTCGCGATGTGCGCCATGGACGAGTGGCAGGTCGACGACCTCTACGCGCTCGTGCGGCGCACCGCGTCGTTCGCCGACCTGCCCCGCGGGCCGTTCGAGGCGACCCTCGACATGCTCGCCGGCCGCTACCCGAGCGAGGAGTTCGCCGAGCTGCGCCCGCGAGTGGTGTGGGACCGGGTCACCGACACCCTCCGCGGCCGTCCCGGCGCGCAGCGCCTCGCGGTGACCTCCGGCGGCACGATCCCGGACCGCGGCATGTTCGGGGTGTTCCTCGCCGGCGGCGAGGGCCCGGGCCGCCGCGTCGGGGAGCTCGACGAGGAGATGGTGTACGAGACCCGCGTCGGCGACGTCGTCACCCTCGGCGCGAGCTCGTGGCGGGTCGAGGACATCACGCGCGACCAGGTCCTCGTCACCCCGGCGCCGGGCCAGCCCGGCCGGCTCCCGTTCTGGCACGGCGACGCCGCCGGGCGTCCCGCCGAGCTCGGCCGCGCCGTCGGCGGCTTCGTCCGCGAGCTCGTCCGGGCGACCCCCGAGGCCGCGCGGGAGCGGGCGGGCGCCGCCGGGCTCGACACGTGGGCCGTCGACAACCTCCTCGCCTACCTCGGCGAGCAGCAGGAGACGACCCGGCACGTGCCCGACGACCGCACCATCGTCGTCGAGCGCTTCCGCGACGAGCTCGGTGACTGGCGGGTGTGCCTGCACTCCCCGTTCGGCGCGCAGCTGCACGCGCCGTGGGCGCTCGCGCTCGCGGCGCGCTTCCGCGAGCGGCACGGCCTCGACGTGCAGGCCATGCACGGCGACGACGGCATCGTGCTCCGCCTGCCGGACGTCGAGGTGGGCGGCTGGGGCACCTCGGACGCCGACGGCGGCGCGGGCGACGGGGCGGCCGGCGGGGCCGACGGCGCGGGCCAGGAGCGCGACCCGTGGGACACCGGCGCCGCGTGGCCGCTCACCCAGGAGGTGCACGGCGTCGAGGTCGGCGACCTCGTCGTGCTCGACCCGGACGACGTCGAGGACGTCGTCACGCAGGAGGTCGGCGGGTCGGCGCTGTTCGCCGCACGCTTCCGCGAGTGCGCCGCGCGGGCGCTGCTGCTGCCCCGCCGGGACCCCGGCCGGCGCCAGCCGCTGTGGCAGCAGCGGCAGAGGGCCGCGTCGCTGCTCGACGTCGCACGCCGCTACCCCAGCTTCCCCATCGTGCTGGAGACCGTCCGCGAGTGCCTGCAGGACGTGTTCGACGTCCCCGGCCTGGTCGCGCTCATGCGCGACGTGGCCGCCGGGCGGGTCAAGGTCGTCGAGGTGGAGACGAGCTCGCCGTCGCCCTTCGCGCGCTCGCTCATGTTCGGCTACGTCGCGCAGTTCCTCTACGAGGGCGACTCCCCGCTGGCCGAGCGGCGGGCGGCCGCGCTGTCGCTGGACCCCCAGCTGCTGTCGGAGCTGCTCGGCCGCGGTGACGGCGCCACGCTGCGCGACCTGCTCGACCCGGAGGCCGTCCGCACCACCGAGGCCGACCTGCAGCGGCTGTCGGAGGAGCGGCGCGCCCGCGACGCCGAGGGCGTCGCGGACCTGCTGCGGGTGCTCGGCCCGCTCACGACCGCGCAGGTCGTCGAGCGCTCGACCGACGCCGCGGCGGCGCCGGGGTGGCTCGCGGACCTCACCCGCACGCGGCGCGTCGTGCAGGTGCGACTGGCCGGCGAGGAGCACCACGCGGCGGTCGAGGACGCCGCGCGGCTGCGCGACGGGCTCGGCGTCGCCCTGCCCGTCGGCCTGCCGGAGGCGTTCCTCGAGCCCGGCCCCGACCCCCTCGGCGACCTCGTGGCGCGGCACGCGCGCACCCACGGCCCGTTCACCGCCGAGCAGGTGGCGTCCCGGCTCGGGCTGGGGGTCGCCGTCGTGCGCACCGCGTTGCGGCGGCTGGAGGAACGCGGCCGCGTGACGTCCGGCCAGATCCGCCCGCTGGCGGCGGGCGGGGACGTCGACACGCTCGACTGGTGCGACAGCGAGGTGCTGCGGGTCCTGCGTCGTCGCTCCCTGGCCGCGCTGCGGCAGGAGGTCGAGCCGGTCACCGCGCTGGAGCTCGCCCGCTTCACCCCGGCGTGGCAGAACGTCGCCCCGCCGGACCCGAGCGGCGGACGGCGTCGCCGGGGTGGCCTGCGCGGGGTCGAGGGGGTCGCGCGCGCCGTCGAGCAGCTGGCGGGCGTGCGGCTGCCGGCGAGCGCGCTGGAGACGCTCGTCCTGCCCGCGCGGGTCGTGGGCTACGAGCCCGCGATGCTCGACGAGCTCACCGCGGCCGGTGAGCTGCTGTGGGTCGGGCACGGCGCGCTGCCCGGCGGCGACGGCTGGGTGTCGCTGCACCCGACGGGCACCGCGCACCTCACCCTGCCGCTCGCCGCGGGCAGCGGCCCCGGCGGACCCGGCGGTCCGGCCGCCGCCGACGGGCCCGGCGACGACGCCACGGCGCCCGGCGCCGACGGGCCGGACCCGCTGGTGCGGGCCCGCGTGCTCGACCTGCTCGACGGGGGCGGTGCGTTCTTCTTCCGGCGCCTCGGCGACGCCGCGCAGGTCCCCGACGGCGCGCTGCTGGAGCTGCTGTGGGACCTCGTGTGGGAGGGCCGGGTCACCAACGACACGCTCGCGCCGCTGCGCGCCCGTGTCCCCAGCGGGCCGCGGCGCTCCGGCGGGCGCAGCGCCCCACGGTCGCGCCAGCGCGGTCGACCGCGTCTCCGCGGGGCGGGGACGGGCCTGCGGGGCGCGGGTCCCGTGGGGTCGGGCCTGCGCGCCGGCGGGGGCCTCGGCCTCGGTGGCGGGCTGGGGGGTGCACCCGCGCCGGCGCAGGGCGTGGGCCGGTGGTCCCTCGTGCCGGCCGTCCACCCCGGCGCGGGCGCCGCCGACCCGACGGTGCGCGCGACGGCCGTCGCCGACCTGCTGCTCGACCGGTACGGCGTGGTGACGCGCGGCGCCGTCGTCGCGGAGGACGTGCCGGGCGGTTTCGCCGCCGTCTACCGCGTGCTCGCGGCGATGGAGGAGGCGGGTCGGGTGCGCCGCGGCTACTTCGTCGAGGGGCTCGGCGCCGCCCAGTTCGCGACCGTCGGGGCGGTGGACCGGCTGCGCGCCGGCAGCCGCGACGTCGCGGACCCCGACGCGGCCGCGCCCGACCCGTGGGCGCCGGTCGCCGCGACCGAGGAGGCCGCCCCCGAGGCCCTCGTGCTGGCCGCGACCGACCCGGGCAACGTGTACGGCGCGGCGCTGCCGTGGCCGGAGCGGGAGGGGCACCGCGCGGGGCGGAAGGCGGGTGCGCTGGTCGTCACGGTCGACGGCGCCCTCGCGCTCTACCTCGAGCGGGGCGCCAAGAGCCTCCTCACCTACACCGCCGACGAGGCCGCGCTCCGCGCGGCGGCGATGGCCCTCGTGGCGCACGTCGACGACGGCGGCCTCGGGCGCATCACGGTGACCCGCGCGGACGGGCAGGCGGTGCTGGACGGCACGTCGACGGTCGCGCGGGTCCTGGAGGAGGCGGGCTTCCGCGCGACCCCCCGCGGGCTGCGCGCCGGCTGATGCCCGAGGGGGACACCGTCTGGCTGGCCGGGCAGCGCCTCGACGCCGCGCTCGGCGGCCGGGTGCTGACCGGCGCCGACCTGCGCGTGCCGCAGCTGGCGACGACCGACCTCACCGGCAGCACCGTCGAGCGGGTCGTGAGCCGGGGCAAGCACCTGCTCACCCGGCTCGTGGGCGGGCCGGGTGACGGCCTCAGCCTCCACACGCACTTCCGCATGGACGGCTCGTGGCACCTGTACCCCGACGGCGAGCGGTGGGGCGGCGGCCCGGACTGGCAGGTGCGGGCGGTGCTGCGGGTGCCCGGCACCGTCGCTGTCGGCTACCGGCTGCCCGTCGTGGAGCTGCTGCCGACGGCCCGGGAGGGCGACGTCGTCGGCCACCTCGGTCCGGACGTGCTCGGTCCGGACTGGGACCCGGGGCTCGCGGTCGCGAACCTCGTGCGCGACCCCGCGCGAGAGGTCGGCGACGCCCTGCTCGACCAGCGGGTCCTCGCGGGCGTCGGCAACCTGTACCGGGCCGAGACGTGCTTCGTCGCCGGCGTCACCCCCTTCACCCCCGTCGGGGCGCTGCCCGAGCACGGGACCAGCGCGGCCCGGGTGGTCGACGTCGCACGCCGGCTGCTCGACCTCAACCGCGGCCGGGTGCTGCAGGTGACGACCGGCGACACGCGCCGTGGTCGCCACCACTGGGTGTTCGAGCAGCGGCGCTGCCTTCGCTGCGGCACGGGCGTGCTCACCGCGACGACCGGCTCCGGCGGCCGCGAGCGGGTCGCGTACTGGTGCCCGCGCTGCCAGCGCGGCCCGGCACCGCCACCCGTGCCGCTGCGGGTGCTGCTGCCGCCGACCCAGGGCCGCACCCGCTACCGCCCCTGACGACGCCGGCGCCCCGCCCCGGCAGGGGGACGGGGCGCCGGCGGAAACGCGTGCAGTCGGGCCGAGGGGCCGTCAGGCGACGGTCGCGAGCGTGTCGTCGTCGGTCGGGACCGGCGCCGGGATGACCGTCTTGCGGATCGGGTCGACGGTCTCGCCGGTGCGGCCGCGGGCCGGGCGGCCCGCCTCGGCACCCGGGGTCCGGACGCCGGACTCCAGCCGCGCCGCGAGCGACTCCGACATCGCGACCCGGTCGCTCACGGTCCGCAGGACGCTCGACATGGGCACGTCGAGGGCGTCGCAGATGCTGAGGAGGAGCTCCGAGGAGGCCTCCTTCTGGCCGCGCTCGACCTCGCTCAGGTAGCCGAGCGAGACCCGTGCGGTCGACGACACGTCGCGCAGGGTGCGTCCCTGACGCTGGCGCGTGCCGCGCAGGACGTCGCCGATCTCCTCGCGGAGCAGGACCATGACGACCTCCCTTACCGGCCGGAACCCGGCCTCGTACGGTGCGCCCTCCCGGTCGTCTCGGTCGGGCTCGCGTGTGCGGTTGGTCGTCTCACGGTACCTCCCCGTCCGCCGGAGAGCAGCGCAGGGGGGTAACGATCGGCGAACAGCACCCGCTCGGAGTGCCGGCCCGGCCGGGCGGTCGGGCCGGCCGGGTGGGCACGCACCGGCGGCAGACCGGTGCACCCGGTGCAACGCCACGGCCCGCCCCCGGCTTCCCGGGCGGGCGTCAGCCCGCGCGGGTCGCGGCCCGGTGACGACGCGCCGCCCCGAGGATCGCGACGGTGTACTGCACGCCCGTCACGACGGTGACGGCGACCGCGGCGAGCATGACCGCCCACGCCAGCAGGGTGAGCGGGTACGGCAGCGGCAGCACGAAGGCGGCCAGCGCGACCGTCTGCAGCACCGTCTTGAGCTTCCCGCCGCGGGAGGCGGGCACGACCGTGTGGCGGATGACGACGGCGCGCAGCACCGTTACCGCCACCTCCCGCACGAGCACGAGCACGGTGAGCCACCACGGCAGGTCCCCGAGGGCGCTGAGCACGACGAAGGCCGCGCCGGTGAGCGCCTTGTCGGCGATGGGGTCGGCGACGATGCCGAAGGTGGTGACGCTGCCCTGCCGCCGGGCGAGCCAGCCGTCGAGGCGGTCGGTGGCGGCGGCGACGACGAAGACGACCGCCGCCCAGGTGCGTCCCGCCGGGTCGGCCCCGTCACCGCCGCCGGCGCGCCACAGCAGCCACACGAACAGCGGCACGAGGAGGATGCGCAGCAGCGTCAGCGCGTTCGGCACGTTCGCGTTGCGCCGGAGGGAGCCGCGGTCCACCACCCCGCGGCGGGGCTGCGTCACGAGGGGCGCCCGGACGGGACCGCGACGAGGTCCGCGCCGGCCGCGGCGACCGCCCGCACGGTCACCATCTCGCCGGGCCGCGGGAGCGGCGCCCCGGCGGGGAGCACGACCGTCGTGGTGCCGTCGACCTCCGGACCCTGGTGCGCGGCCCGCCCCGACACCGCCCCGCCGAGACCCGCCGGCAGCGCGGCGTCGAGCGCGGCCTCGGCCGCGTCGTCGTCGTCGAGCACGTGCTCGACGAGCACGAGGAGCTCCTCCCCCACGCGCTCCTCCGCGCGCTGGGCGACGAGCTCGTCGACGAGGGCGGAGACGTGCGCGACGCGGGCCGCGACCTCCTGCTCGTCGAGGTGGCCGTCGAGGCCGGCGGCCTCGGTGCCGTCCTCGTCGGAGTAGCCGAAGACGCCGACGACGTCGAGCCGCGCGGCGGCGAGGAAGGCCTCGAGCTCGGCGACGTCGGCCTCGGTCTCCCCGGGGGACCCGACGATGACGTTGGAGCGGGCGCCGGCGGTCGGCGCGAGGTGCCGCACGCGTGCGAGCAGGTCGAGGAACGGCTCCCGGCCCCCGAAGCGGCGCATGCGCCGCAGCAGCCCCGGCGAGGCGTGCTGGAAGGACAGGTCGAAGTACGGCGCGACGCCCGGCGTCGACGCCAGGGCCTCGAGCAGGCCGGGGCGGAGCTCGGCCGGCTGCAGGTACGACACGCGCACCCGCTCGACCCCGGGCACCCCGACCAGCTCGGGCAGCAGCCGCTGCAGCAGGTCGAGGTCGCCGAGGTCCTTGCCGTAGCTCGTCGTGTTCTCGCTGACGAGGAACAGCTCACGCACCCCGCGCTCGGCGAGCCAGCGGGCCTCCTGCAGCACCTCCGTCGGGCGCCGGGACACGAAGGAGCCACGGAACGCCGGGATCGCGCAGAACGTGCAGCGCCGGTCGCAGCCCGACGCGATCTTCAGCGGCGCCCACGGCGCGTCGTCGAGCCGGGCCCGCAGGACGGGCGGCCCGGCGGCGGGTGCGACGTCGGCGAGGGCGGCACCGGTGCCGGGCACCGCGGCCGCCGCCCGGGCGGCCTGCCGGTCGACGGGGCTGAGCGGGAGCAGGGTCCGCCGGTCCCGCGGGGCGTGGCTGGCGGGCCGCTCGCCGGCCAGCACACGCTGCAGCTGCTCGGACAGGTCGGCGTAGCTGTCGAAGCCGAGCACGGCGTCGGCCTCGGGCAGCTGCTCGGCGAGCTCGCGGCCGTAGCGCTCGGCGAGGCAGCCGACGGCGACGACGGCCTGCGTACGGCCCCCCGGCTCGGACTTGAGGTCCGCGGTCGCGAGGAGCGTGTCGATGGAGTCCTTCTTCGCCTGCTCGACGAACCCGCACGTGTTGACGACCGCGACGTCCGCCTGCGCCGGGTCCGCCACGAGCGTCCAGCCGGCGGCGTCGAGCCGGCCCGCGAGCTCCTCGGAGTCGACGTCGTTGCGGGAGCAGCCGAGGCTCGTGATCGCCACGCTGCGTCCGCTCGTCCTCACGCGCACAGCCTAGGCGTGCGTCCCGGCGACGGCGGACGGCCCGCCCGGCAGGATGGGCCGGTGGCAGGTGACGGGCCCGCGGCGGGCACCCAGACCGAGGTCGAGACCAAGCTGGAGGTGCCGGCCGGGGCGGCGGAGGCCGTGGCCGCGCTGCTGCGGCCGGGCTCCGCCCTGCAGGACCTGCCGGGGGTCGCGGAGGTGCGTGCCGAGGACCCCGTCGAGCTCGTCGCGACGTACCACGACACGCCCCGGCTGCACCTGCTGCGCGCGCGGGCGACGCTGCGGCGCCGCACGGGCGGTGAGGACGCCGGGTGGCACCTGAAGCTGCCGGGGCGCGAGGCGGGCAGCCGCACCGAGGTGCACGAGCCGCTCGGCGCGGACGACGGCCCCGTCCCCGAGCGGCTCGCGGCCCTGTCCCGCTCCCGGCACCGCGGCCGTCCGCTCGCGCCGGTCGCCGTCCTGCGGACCCGGCGGCGCGTGGTCCGCCTGCTCGACGCCGACGGTCGGCAGCTGGTGGAGGTGGCCGACGACGCCGTCCGCACCGAGGTCGCCGACGCCCTCGTCGCCGCCGGGCACGAGGCCGCCTCGACCTGGCACGAGGTGGAGGTCGAGCTGGTCGACGGCGACCGCGACGTGCTCGAGGCGGTCGTCGCCCTCGTGCGGGAGGCGGGCGCGTGGGAGCCGGACGCCGCGTCCAAGCTGGGCCGGGCGCTCGCCGCGGCGGGCGCGCTCGACGCCGCCGGGACGACCGGCGCCGCGGCACGGACCGGGGGCGACGCGCCGGCGGCGGGCTCGGCCCTCGCGGTCGTGGTCGAGGCGCTGCGGCAGCACGTCGAGCGGCTCGTGGCCGAGGACGCGCTCGTCCGCCTCGACGTCCCCGACTCTGTGCACAAGGCGCGCGTGGCGGCGCGGCGCCTGCGCAGCGACCTCGCCACGTTCCGACCCGTCCTCGGTCGCGGCACCACCGAGCCGCTGCGCGCCTCGCTCACGGAGCTCGGCACCGTGCTCGGCCGTGCCCGCGACTCGGAGGTGCTCGCGGCGCGGCTGCGAGCCCGCCTCGCCGCGCTGCCGCCCGAGCTCGTGCCCGGTCCGGTGGCCGGGCGGCTGGACGCCGACCTCGACGGCGCCTACGAGCGCGAGCGCGCGGCCGCCGTCGGGCACCTGGACTCCGAGGAGCACACCCGCCTGCTGGAGGACCTCGTCCGCCTGTGCGAGGACCCCACCCGCGGCCCGCGCGCCGACGCACCTGCCCGCCGGACCACGCGCGCGCGGGCCCGGCGGGCGTGGCGCCGGGTGCAGCGACGGCTGGACGCGGTGCCGACCGAGCCGGGACCCGGGCGCGACGAGGCCCTGCACGAGGTGCGCAAGGCGACCAAGCGCGTCCGGTACGCCGCCGAGGCGCTCGCCGACGTCCACGGCCGTCGGGCCTCCCGCCTCGCGGGGCGCGCCGAGGACCTGCAGGAGCTGCTCGGGGAGCACCAGGACGCGGTGGTAGCGGCCGACGCCCTGCGCGTCGTGGCGCTGCGCGCGTACGCCGACGGGGAGAACACTTTCGGCTACGGGGTGCTCGCCGGGCTCGAGCGCGCCGCGACCGCCGGCCTGGGGCCGGACGACCCGCGCCTGGAGCGGGCGGTGCGGCGGCTGAGGCGCGCCGCGGCACGCTGGTTCGACTGACGCGCACCGGACCGACGCGCACCGGACCGACGCGCACCGGACCGACGCGCACCGGACCGACGTGCACCGGACCGACGCGCACCGGTCGGCAGCGCCCGTCGCCGGCACCCGCCGGCCGGCGGAAGGCCGTCGGGCCGGCCGCTCAGCCGGCGGCGGCCTCGCGCAGCGAGCGGGTCGGGCGCAGCCACGCGCCGTCGTCCGGCAGGGAGTCCAGCCGCGTGCGGTCGAGGGGCTGCAGGAACGCGCCCGGCACCTCCTCGAGGTCGAGGAAACGCAGGTGCGGTGACTCCGCGGCGTATCCGGCGACCTCGAAGAAGGAGATCACCGTGACCTCGACGCCGGACTGCGCGAGCTGCTCGAGCGGCGCGAGGAAGTTGCGGCCGTCACCGCTGGCGACGACGAGCCGGGCGAGGCGCCCGGAGCGGGCGCGGTGCCGGACGTGGGCGAGCATGTCGAGGTCGACGTCGTCGCCGTCCTGCCGCTTCGGCCGAGCGAACACGGCGAAGCCGATGGCCCGCACCGCCTCGACCCAGCCGCGCATGCCGTGGGCCGCGACCGGCGGCACGTTGGCGAAGACCGCGCCCTCGACGTCGTGGTCGCCGGCGGTGTCGACGAGCCAGCGCGCGATCGCGTCGTAGCGCGGGCGGTTCGCCGCGGTGGGCTTGGCCCCGATGACCTGGGCGAGGGTCGCGTCCACGTTGGGGGCGTCCCACACGAGCAGGTCGACCGGCGCGTCCCCGGGCGGCAGGGGGAACTCCGGGGTCGGGCGGCCCTCGTCGCCCCACGGCACGGTCCCGTCGCCGGTCCCGTCGTCGCCGGAGGTCGTCACGAGGGGGTCGGCCGGGTACGTCGAGTCCGCCACGTCAACCACGTCCCGTCAGCTCCCACGCGTCCTCGGACCCGCTGTCCCCGGACTCCGCGTCGAGGTCGTCAGCGTCCCACGCGTCGGCGCCGTGCGCGTCCGGCGCGTCGTCCGCGCCGCCGCCGGTCGCAGCGCCCCCGCCGCCGGGTCCTGGACCGGCGCTCTCCCCGCGCAGGCGGGCGAGGACCTCGGGCAGGTCGTCGGGTCGCGCGAGCACGTCGCGCGCCTTCGACCCCTCGCTGGGGCCCACGACCTCCCGGGACTCCAGCAGGTCCATGAGCCGGCCCGCCTTGGCGAAGCCCACCCGCAGCTTGCGCTGCAGCATCGACGTGGACCCGAACTGCGTCGTGACGACGAGCTCCGCGGCCTGCAGGAGAACCTCGAGGTCGTCGCCGATGTCCTCGTCCACCTGCTTCTTGGCCGCGGGCGCCGTGACGTCGACGCGGTACACCGGCTGCAGCTGCTCCTTGACGTGCGCGACGACCTCGGCGACCTCGGACTCCGTGACCCACGCGCCCTGCACGCGCATCGGCTTGGACGCGCCCATCGGCAGGAACAGGGCGTCGCCCTGGCCGATGAGCTTCTCCGCGCCGGGCTGGTCGAGGACGACCCGGGAGTCGGCGAGGGAGCTCGTCGCGAACGCGAGCCGGCTCGGCACGTTCGCCTTGATGAGACCCGTCACCACGTCGACGCTCGGGCGCTGCGTCGCGAGCACGAGGTGGATGCCGGCGGCGCGCGCGAGCTGCGTGATGCGGACGACGGAGTCCTCGACGTCGCGGGGGGCGACCATCATGAGGTCCGCGAGCTCGTCGACGATCACGAGCAGGTACGGGTAGGGCGCGAGCGCGCGCTCCGAGCCCGGGGGCGGCGTCACCTTGCCGGTGCGGACCGCCTTGTTGAAGTCGTCGATGTGGCGGAACCCGTACGCGGCGAGGTCGTCGTACCGGGAGTCCATCTCCGCCACGACCCACTGCAGCGCCTCGGCCGCCTTCTTCGGGTTCGTGATGATCGGGGTGATGAGGTGCGGCACGCCCTCGTAGGCGGTGAGCTCGACGCGCTTCGGGTCGACGAGCACCATGCGCACCTCGTCGGGCGTCGACCGGACGAGCACCGAGGTGATCATGGAGTTGATGAACGACGACTTGCCGGCGCCGGTCGCGCCCGCGACGAGCATGTGCGGCATCTTCGCGAGGTTCGCCACGACGTAGCCGCCCTCGACGTCCTTGCCGACCCCGATCGTCATCGGGTGGCTGCTGCGCCGCGCGACCTCGGAGCGGAGCACGTCGCCGAGGCACACCGTCTCCTTGTCGGCGTTGGGGATCTCGATGCCGATCGCGGACTTGCCGGGGATGGGCGACAGGATGCGGACGTCGGCGCTCGCGACGGCGTAGGAGATGTTCCGCGACAGGGCGGTCACGCGCTCGACCTTCACCCCGTTGCCCAGCTCGACCTCGTAGCGGGTCACGGTCGGCCCTCTCGTGTAGCCCGTGACGGCCGCGTCGATCTGGAACTGGGCGAGCACGTCGGTGAGGGCGGCGACGACGTCGTCGTTGACCGCGGTGCGCGTGCGGTGCGGGGTGCCGGCGTGCAGCTGCTGCACGTCGGGCAGCGTGTAGACGACGTCGCCGGCGAGCACGAGCTGCTCGACGCGCTCCGGCAGCCCGCTGGGCTCGGGTGCGACCGGCTCGCGCCGTGCGGCGGGGGCCGCGGCGGCCGCACCGGCGCCCGGCGTGGGGGCACCCGTGCCGCCCGTGCCGCCCGTGCCGCCGGGGCCCCCGTCCTCGCGGCCGACGACGGCGGCGGAGTCGTAGGGCGTGTCGTCGGCCCGGCCGGCGCCGCGGCCGTCGAGCAGGGACACCCCGTCCCGGTCCTCGCCCTCCGCGGGGTCGGCCTCCGCGCCACGGCCACGACGGCGGCGCCGGGACCCGCTCGTGAGGGCCTGGCCGTGCCGACCGGTCGCGACCGGGTCGTCGGCCTCGCCGCCTGCACGGGCGTCGTCGTCCTCGTCGGTCGCGTCGTCGTCGGTGCGCGTGCTGCCGGTCAGCCACGCCCCTGCCTCGCGGAGCCGGTCCGTGACGGCGTGCAGCGGTGTCGCCGTGACGACGAGCAGCCCGAAGCCGGCGAGCAGCACGAGCATGGGCACCGCGAGCCACGCCGACACGGCCGCCTCGAGCGGGTTGGCGACGACGAAGCCGACGACCCCGCCCCCGGCCTGCAGGGCCTCGGCTCCCTCCGGCGGCGTGGGCAGCCCGGCGGCGACCTGCAGCAGGCCCGCCGCCGCGGCGCCCAGGGCGACGAGGCCGACCCCGATCCGCCCGTTCGCCTGCTCCTCGTCCGGGCGGCGGAACAGGCGCAGGCTGAGCGCGAGGAGGACGACCGGCAGCGCGAGGGCGGCCCGGCCGAGCGCCCCCGCCGTCACCCAGTGCACGGCCTCGATGACGACGCCGTCGACCCGGAACCACTCCCCCGCCGCGACGACCGCGGCCACGGCGAGGAGCAGGAAGCCCGCGCCGTCCCTCCGGTGCGCCGGGTCGAGCTCCGCGGTGCTGCGGTGCACCGATCGCACGAGCGAGCCGACGGCCCGACCGGGCAGGAGCAGCAGCCCCAGGAGCAGCCGGGTGCCGCCGCCGGGCCGGCGCTGGGCGGCCTGGCGCGACCCGCCCCGGGCGGGCGGCCTGCTGCTGCCGGTCCGCGCGGTGGCCCGTCCCCCCGCGGCCGCGCCCTTCGCCTTCGGGGTGGCCTTCGGGGCCGTGGAGCCCGCGCGCGAGCCGCCGGAGCGCGTCGCCGGGCGGGCGCCGCCGGACGACCGACCGGCGCCGCCGGGGGCGGTGCGCCCCGCAGGGCGTGAGGAGGTCGTCCGAGCCACCTCGTCACCGTACGCGCCGGGCGGTGACCGGCCGCGCCGCACACGCCGCCCCGGGGGCGGCGCGGTGGCCGGCCCGCGGCCGTCGTGCCGGTCAGGCGCTGAGGACCACCGGGACGATCATGGGCCGGCGCCGGTACTTCTCGTTGACCCAGCGCCCGATGGTGCGGCGCACGACCTGCTGGAGCTGGTGCTGGTCGGTCGCCCCGCTCGTGACGGCCTCGACGAGGGCCTTCTCGATGCGGGGGGTCACCTGCTCGAAGACCGTCTGCTCCTCGGCAAAGCCCCGCGCGTGCACGTGCGGGCCGGCCACGACCTTGCCGTTCTCGTGGTCGACGACCACGAAGCACGACACGAAGCCCTCCTCCGCGAGGATGCGGCGGTCCTTGAGGTCGGCGTCGGTGATCTCGCCGACGGTCGAGCCGTCGACGTAGACGTAGCCGCACTCGACGGCCCCGACCACCCGCGCGACGCCGTCCTCGAGGTCGACGACGTGGCCGTCCTCGACGACGACGACGCGCTCGGCCGGCACGCCCGACAGGGTGGCGATCTGCGCGTTCGCCTTGAGGTGGCGCGGCTCGCCGTGCACGGGCATGACGTTGCCGGGCCGCACGAGGTTGTACACGTAGAGCAGCTCGCCCGCCGTGGCGTGGCCGCCGGTGTGCACCCGGGCGACGCCCTTGTGCACGACGTCCGCGCCGAGCCGGGTCAGCCCGTTGATGACGCGGTAGACGGCGTTCTCGTTGCCGGGGATGAGGCTCGAGGCGAGGACGACCGTGTCGCCCGGCCCCACCTGCACGCGGTGGTCGCCGTTGGCCATCCGCGACAGGGCGGCCATCGGCTCGCCCTGCGAGCCGGTCGACATGATGACGACCTTCTCGTCGGGCAGGTCCTCGACCTGCTTGATGTCGACGAGGACGCCCTGGGGCACGTCGAGGTAGCCGAGGTCGCGGGCGACCCCCATGTTGCGGACCATCGATCGACCCACGAAGGCGACCTTGCGCCCGTGGGCCGCGGCCGCGTCGAGCACCTGCTGCACGCGGTGCACGTGGCTGGCGAAGCTCGCGACGACGACCCGCTTCTCGGCGCGCGCGAAGATCGTGCTGAGGACGGGCCCGATCTCGCGCTCGGGCAGCGTGAACCCCGGGATGTCGGCGCTCGTGGAGTCGATCATGAGCAGGTCGACGCCGCGCTCGGCGACCCGGGCGAAGTGGCGCAGGTCGGTGATGCGTCGGTCGAGCGGCAGCTGGTCGAGCTTGAAGTCGCCGGTGTGGAGCACCGTGCCCGCGCCGGTCGTGACGGCCACCGCGAGCGCGTCGGGGATCGAGTGGCTCACGGCGAGGAACTCGCACGCGAACGGGCCCAGCTGCTCCGTCATGCCCTCCTTGACGGTGAGCTGGTAGGGACGGATGCGGTGCTCCTTGAGCTTCGCCTCGACGAAGGCGAGCGTCAGCTGCGAGCCGACGACCGGGATGTCCTCGCGCAGCCGGAGCAGGTACGGCACCGCGCCGATGTGGTCCTCGTGGCCGTGGGTGAGGACGATCGCGACGACGTCGTCGAGCCGGTCCGCGATGTACTGGAAGTCCGGGAGGATGAGGTCGACGCCCGGCTGGTCGTCCTCGGGGAACAGGACGCCGCAGTCGATGACGAGCAGCTTGCCGTCGTGCTCGAGGACGGCCATGTTGCGGCCGATCTCTCCGAGGCCGCCGAGCGGCACGACACGGGTCACCCCGGGACGCAGGGGCGGCGGCTGGGGCAGGTCGGTTCGGGCGGGCAGCACCCGACGAGACTAGTGGGGCGGGCGGACCCGTCCGCCGCGGTCGAGGCGACCGGCGGTCGGGTCGGCTCAGGTGAGACCGGCGGCGTGCACGGCCGCGAGCAGCTCCTCGCGCTCGATGGCCTCGGGCTCCACGAGCGGGAGCCGGACGCGCGGGCTCGGCACGTGACCGAGCGCGTGGAGGGCGACCTTGACCGCCACCGCGCCCTGCATGCGAGTCATCACGGCGTCGACGAGCGGCTGCAGGGCGTGGTGCTCCTCCCGGGCGGCGGCGACGTCGCCGGCGTCGTGCGCGGCGACCATGCGCGCGTACGCGGGGGCCGCGAGGTGGGTCGTGACGCCGACCACGCCGACGCCGCCGACCGCCAGGTACGGCAGCAGGAGGCCGTCGTCTCCGGAGTACATCGCGAGGTCGCTGCCGGACATCACACGCGTGGCGGCCTGCAGGTCGCCCTTCGCGTCCTTGACCGCGACGACGTGCGGGTGCTCCGCGAGCCGCAGCAGCGTCTCGGTGCGGAACTCCACGCCCGTGCGCCCGGGGATGTCGTAGAGCATGACGGGCAGCCCGCCGGCGTCGGCGACCGCCCGGACGTGGGCGACCAGCCCCTCCTGCGACGGTCGGGAGTAGTACGGCGAGACGACGAGGAGGCCGTGCGCTCCCGCCGCCACGGCCTGGCGGGCCAGCTCGGCGCTGTGGGCGGTGTCGTTGGTGCCCACGCCGGCGACGACGTGCGCGCGCTCCCCCACGGCCGCCACGACGGCCCGCACGACGTCCGCCTTCTCGGCGTCGGTCGTGGTCGGCGACTCCCCCGTGGTCCCGTTGACGACGAGGCCCTCGGTGCCCGCGTCGACGAGGTGCTCGGCGAGGGCCGCGACGGCCTCGAGGTCGACGGTGCCGTCGGCGGCGAAGGGCGTCGCCATCGCGGTGACGAGGGCTCCGAAGGGGCGGGCGACCATGCCCGCGAGACTACCGACCACCCGGCGGCCGACCGCCGGGACGCAGCCGTGCGCCGTGTCCCGTGGCGGCCGGTCGCGGACGCAGAGAACCGCGGCACCAGTCGCTCGGGGGGTCCGGCTGGCACCGCGGTTCAGGGGGGTCATCGCGCGGACCCCGGAGGTCGTTACACCGTCAACGTGTGACCTGGCTCACACGGAGGTGCGACTCAGGGCGCGACCCGGCCGTTGCCGTCGAACGCGGCGTGCGTCACGGGCATGACCCCGCGCCACAGCTCCTCCATCCGCTCCGCGACGAGCTCGATCTCGCGCTGCGGGAACGACGGGAAGCGGGAGTCCTCGCGGCGGGTGCGCAGCGAGAGGAAGTTCATGAGGGCGCGGGCGTTCATCGTCACGTACATCGAGGAGTACAGCGTGAGCGGGAGGACGATGCGGGCCACCTCGCGCGGCACGCCCGCGCCGAGCATGTCCTGGTAGGCCGCCCACGCCGTCGCGCACGCCTCGCGCGTGCGCTGCTCGACGAGGTCGTGCTGCTCCGGCGTGCCCGGCTCGAAGTCGTAGGCACCGGGCTTGCCGACCTGGCGCAGGTTCCGCTCGCGCGAGGGGACGTAGAAGACGGGCCGCATCTCCCGGTAGCGACCGGACTCCTCGTTGTAGCTCGCGACCCGGTGCCGCTGCATCTCGCGGAACACGAACAGCGGCGCGCTCACGTAGAAGGTCATGACGGCGTGCTCGAACGGGCTGCCGTGCCGGTCGCGCATGAGGTACCGGACGAGGCCCGCCGACTTCTCGGGGTCCGCGTCGACGTCGGCGAGGCTCGCCTCGCCCTTGGTCGACACCCGCGCCGCGAACAGCACGTCGGCGTCGCGGGCGGAGTGCTTGACGAGCTCGACGTCGACGTCGGAGCGGAAGACGAGGTCGCCGTCCCCGACGCCGTGGGAGGGGCTCTGCACGCTCACGTCGCTCGTCACGCGCCCACGCTAGCCGCCCGCCGTCGCGCCACGACGACGACCGCCGCGGGTCCTCAGGCCGGCAGGAGCGTGACGCCGTCCGCGTCCGCGTGCCAGCGCACGGCCGCCAGGTCGGGGACGACGAGGTCCGCGTCGAGGTCCTCGGCCGCGTGCGTCGTCGTGACCGCGAGGGTCGCCGCACCAGCGGCGCGGCCGGCGACGAGCCCCGCGGGGGCGTCCTCCACGACGAGGCAGCGGGCCGGGTCGACTCCGAGCAGGCGCGCCCCCGACAGGAACGGCTCGGGGTCGGGCTTGCCGCGGGCGACGTCGTCGGCGGTCACGACGACGGCGGGCACCGGCAGGCCCGCCGCGCTCCACCGGGCCACGGCGAGGTCGCGCGTGCACGAGGTGACGATCGCGCCGCGCGCTCCCGCCGCGGTGAGCGCCGCCACCGCGCCCGGCAGCGCGACGACCCCCTCGACGTCGGCGACCTCGAGCTCGGTGATGCGGGCGAGCGCCGCGGCCCGGACGCGCTCGTCCTCGCCCGGCAGCAGGTCGGCGACGATGTCGCGCGCCGGCCGCCCGTGGCCGGCGGCCGCCCGCAGCCGGTCGAGCCCGACGCCGAGCTCCTCGGCGAGCCGCACCCAGCACCGCACGACCGAGGCGGTCGAGTCCACGAGGGTGCCGTCCATGTCGAACAGGACGGCGGCGTGGGCGCGGCCGACGGGCACGGCGGAGCCACCCGCCGCGAGGGCGGGTCCGGGGACACCCACGCCGGTCAGTGCGTGAAGTCGCCGGTGTAGTGCTCGAACAGCAGGCCGAGCGTGGTGAAGAGCATGATGCCGGCGCCGATGAGGAACATCCACCACCCGACGGCGAGGCCGAGGAACACCGTCGCCGCCCCGAACGCGACGAGGATCGGCCAGATGCTGCGCGGGTTGAAGAAGCCGAGGTCCCCGGCGCCCTGCGCCACCTCGCCGGTCGGGTCGTCCTCGGGGCGGGCGTCGACCCGCAGCGACACGAGGTAGAGGTAGAGCCCGACCATGGCCGACAGGCCGCCGGTGAGCAGGATGGCGATGAAGCCGACGTGCTCCCAGCCCGACAGCAGGCCGTACACGAACGCGAGGGGGACGAAGAAGAACGTCCCCGACCCGAACACCCAGGTCTCGACCCTCATGCCCGGCCTCCCCGGTCGTCGCCCGTGGCGCCCCTGGCGCCGGCGGGCGGGCTGTCGCTGCGGTCCACGTCACCGTCGCCGAGCAGGTGCTCGAGCACGGTCTTGTCGGCGCTGGAGCGGTCGGCGGCGGCCACCTCGGGGTGGGCGAGGTCGAACGCGGGACGCTCGGAGCGGATGCGCGGCAGGCTCGTGAAGTTGTGCCGCGGGGGCGGGCAGCTCGTGGCCCACTCCAGCGACGCGCCCCAGCCCCACGGGTCGTCGACGGTCACCTTCTCGCCGCGGACGGCGGTCCGGTACACGTTCCACAGGAACGGCAGGGTCGCGGCGCCGAGCACGAACGCACCGACGGTCGACACCTGGTTCATGAGCGTGAAGCCGTCCTCCGGCAGGTAGTCGGCGTAGCGGCGGGGCATGCCGTCGACACCGAGCCAGTGCTGGATGAGGAACGTCGTGTGGAAGCCGACGAAGGTGAGCCAGAAGTGCAGCTTGCCGAGCCCCTCGTTCAGCATCGTGCCGGTGAACTTCGGCCACCAGTAGTAGAAGCCCGCGAACATCGCGAAGACGACCGTGCCGAAGACGACGTAGTGGAAGTGCGCCACGACGAAGTAGCTGTCGGACAGCTGGAAGTCGAGCGTCGGCGAGCTGAGGATGATGCCGGTCAGGCCGCCGAAGAGGAACGTGACGAGGAAGCCGATCGCCCACAGCATGGGCGAGTCGAAGGTGACCGAGCCCTTCCACATCGTGCCGATCCAGTTGAAGAACTTCACCCCGGTCGGCACCGCGATGAGCATCGTCATGAAGGCGAAGAACGGCAGCAGCACCGCGCCGGTCACGTACATGTGGTGCGCCCACACCGCCACCGACAGGCCGGCGATCGCGATGATCGCGAAGACCATGCCCTTGTAGCCGAACAGCGGCTTGCGGCTGAAGACCGGGATGACCTCGCTGATGATGCCGAAGAACGGCAGCGCGATGATGTACACCTCGGGGTGCCCGAAGAACCAGAACAGGTGCTGCCAGAGGATCGCGCCGCCGTTCACGGCGTCGAAGACCACCGAGCCGAGCACACGGTCGGAGCCGAGCACGAGCAGCGCGGCGGCCAGCGGCGGGAACGCCATGAGCACGAGCACGCTCGTGATGAGGACGCTCCACGAGAAGATCGGCATCCGGAACATGACCATGCCGGGCGCGCGCATGCCGATGACGGTCGTGATGAAGTTGACGGCGCCGAGGATCGTGCCGAAGCCACCGAGGGCGAGGCCGAAGATCCACAGGTCCGCGCCGAGGCCGGGCGAGTACGCCTCGGTCGACAGCGGGGTGTAGGCGAACCAGCCGAACCCGGCCGCACCCTGCGGGGTGAGGAAGCCGGACACGGCGATGAGGCCGCCGAACAGGTACAGCCAGTACGCGAAGGCGTTGAGGCGGGGGAACGCGACGTCCGGCGCGCCGATCTGCAGCGGCAGCAGCCAGTTGGCGAAGCCCGCGAACAGGGGTGTCGCGAACAGCAGCAGCATGATCGTGCCGTGCATGGTGAACAGCTGGTTGTAGGTCTCCTTGGTCCCCACGACCTGCATGCCCGGCGCGAACAGCTCGGCACGGATCGCGAGCGCCATGGCGCCCGCGACGACGAAGAAGAAGAAGGACGAGACGAGGTACAGCGTCCCGATCTTCTTGTGGTCGGTCGTCGTGAGGTAGTCGGCGATCAGGCGGCCGCGCGAGCGGACCGCGACCGGCGTGGCCGTGCCGGCCGCCTGCGCGTCGCGGAACGCGACACCGGTGTACGTGGCCATGTGCTCAGTCCCCTTCCGAAACCGACGGCACTGCGTCCGGGAAGTCGACCGGGAGCTCGACGTCGCGCTGACCCGTCACGCTGCCGCCCACCTCACCGGTGAGGCCGCTCCGGTTGAGGTCGGTCTCGAGCTGACCGGTCTGGCCCCGGGCCCGCAGGAGCGCGATGTAGTCGTCGTACTCCTCGCGCGACACAACCGCGACGTTGAAGAGCATCTCCGAGTGGTACTCCCCGCACAGCTCGGCGCACTTGCCCTGGAACGTGCCCTCCTTGGTGGGCACGAGCTGGAAGCGGTTCTGCCGGCCGGCGATGTTGTCCATCTTGAACAGGAACGCGGGGATCCAGAACGAGTGGTTGACGTCGCGGGCGAAGAGGTGGAACTCGACTCGCTCGTCGACCGGGAGGACGAGCGTGGGGATGCGGTCCTCCGCGCCCTCCTCGCCGTCGAGGTCGGCCTGGACGCCGGTCTCGTAGACGTCCTCGTCGACGTAGTTGAAGTCCCACGACCACTGCTTGCCGATGACCTCGATGGTGACGTCGGGGTCCTCCTCCAGGTCCGTGATAGCGGCCTGGGAGACGGCGGTGTAGTAGAAGAGCACCGCGACCATCATGAGCGGCAGGGCCGTGTACATGACCTCGAGCGGCAGGTGGTAGCGGAACTGCGGGGGCACCTCGGGGTCGCCCTTGCGGCGCCGGTAGGCGATGACGCACCAGATGGTGAGGCCCCACACGATCACCCCGACCGCGAGGGCGGCGATCCACGAGCCGTTCCACAGGTCCTGGACCATCGGCGTGTGGTTCGTGGCGCCGACGCTCTCGGCGGGCAGGTAGCCGCGCCGCAGCTGGTCGGCGGAGCACCCGCTGAGCGCGAGGGCGGCCGCCGCCACGAGACCCAGCCGCGCGACGCGAGCGCGGGGGGCCCGGCGGGCCGCGGGGTGGGTTGTCGTCACTGGCGCCTTCCCGGAGGTCCTGTCGACGGGCGCTGGTGTGCCCTCGTGCGGTGGGTCGGCGGCCCGACGCCGGACCACCACCGGGAACCTTACCTGTGCCCTGCTCGTAGGACACGGGTGGGCTCGCCGGTCCACACCCGTGCCGCGGGGGGCCGGGGCCGCGGGGGGCCGGGGCCGCGGCGGGCGGGGATACCGTCGGGCCGTGACCGCGTCCGGGGACCCCGTGGACCTCGACAACTCGGTCGCGGCCCCGCCGCTGCCGGAGGCCCTGGAGGCGTGGCGGGCGGGCGCGCTGGACGCGTGGGCCGACGAGCGGGCCCGGCACGGCAGCGGCGCCCGCTCGCGGCTGGTGCTCGACGAGGTCCGGGGGGCGCTGGCCACGGCGCTCGGCGACCCGGGCTGCCTCGTGGGCCTGCCGCCGGACCACGTGCGCGCCCTGCACGCGGCCGTCCTCGGCTGCGCCGCGCCGGGACGCGCCGACGGCCCGGTCGTGCTCTCGGCCGTCGAGCACTCCGCCGTGCACCACGCGGCCGCCGACGCGGCACGCAGCGCCGGGTCGACCGAGCCGCGCGAGGTGCCGGTCGACGGCGACGGGCGGGTCGACCTCGAGGCGCTCGAGCGCGCCCTGCCCGGCGCCCGGGTCGCGTGCGTGCAGCACGCGAACGCGGAGATCGGCACGGTGCAGGACCTCGAGCGGGTGCACGCCCTGTGCCGCGACGCCGGGGTGCCGCTCGTCGTCGACGCGGGGGCCTCGCTCGGTCACGTGCCGGTCCCGGCGGCGTGGGACGTGCTCGTCGCCTCCCCCCGGGCGTGGGGCTCGGTGGCCGGGGCCGCGGTGCTCGCGCTGCGCGAGGGGGTGCGGTGGCGACCCCACGAGCCGGGCGAGGCCGGCGCCTCCCGGCGTCCCGGCGAGCACCCGGGGACGGTCGACGTGCCGGCCGCGCTGGCCGCGGCCGTCACGCTCCAGGGGCTGCTCGCCGGCCCGCTCGGCGCCGCCGACCCCCGGCACGCCCTGGTGGACCGGCTGCGCGGGGCGCTCGCGACGGTGCCGTCGACGCGGCTGGTCGGGCACCCCGACGAGCGGCTGCCGCACGTGCTCACCCTGTCGGCGCTGTACGTGCCCGGCGAGGAGCTGGTGCGTCGCCTCGACGTGCGCGGGCTGCGGGTCGGGTCCGGCTCGGCGTGCACGGCCGACACGCTGCGCCCGAGCCACGTGCTCGCGGCGGTCGGCGCCCTCACGCACGGCAACGTGCGGGTCGGTCTCGCCCGCGGGACCGGCCCCGAGGCGGTCGACCGCCTCGCCGAGGCGCTGCCCGAGGTCGTCGCGGAGGTCCGCCGCGAGCTCGGGGCGGAGGACCTGTGACGGCCGGGCCCGGCGGCGGCGCGCCCGACGTCCTCGTGGTCGACGCCCGGGGGCTGCGCTGCCCGCTGCCGGTGCTGCGCCTGGCCGCGGCCGTCCGCGACCTGCCCCCCGGGACCCGCGCCGCGGTGCTGGCCACGGACCCGGCCGTCGTGCACGACGTCCCGGCGTGGGCGGGCATGCGCGGGCACACCGTGGAGTCCGTGGGGCCCGTCGACGACGCCGGGGCGAAGGCGGACGGCCGGACCGACGCGGCGGGCTACCGGGTGCTGGTGCGGCTCGGCCCCTGAGCCGCCCGCCCGTCGCCCGGCGGGTCCGGGGTAACCGTGAAGCACGCCGGCGCGGGGACGTCGAGCAGGGTGGGCAGCGCCGCGCGGTACTCCTCGCGCCTCACCTCGGCGACGCCGAGGCTGCCGAGGTGCGGGGTCCACCACTGCACGTCGACGAGCCGCGGGCCGGCGGGGTCGGCCGCGAGCAGCCGGGCCAGGGAGACGACCGCGGCCTTGGACGCGTCGGTCTCGCGGTGGAACTTCGACTCCGCGGCGAACAGGCCGCCGACCGCGACGCCGAACAGGCCGCCGACCAGCCGGCCGTCGGCCCAGGTCTCGACGGAGTGCGCGTGACCCGCGGCGTGCAGCTCGGCGTAGGCGCGGCGGTAGTCGTCGTCGATCCACGCGCCCTCGCGCGAGGGGTCCGCGCACGCGGCGACCACCTCGTCGAACGCGGTGTCGACCCGGGTCTCGAAGCGGCGGCTGCTGCGGCGCAGGGACCGCGACTCGTGGACGTCCGCAGGGTGGAGCACGCCGCGCGGGTCCGGCGAGAACCAGCCGAGCACGTCACGGCGACGCACCCGCACCGACATCGCGA
The DNA here is from genome assembly GCF_037153975.1 of Aquipuribacter sp. SD81. Lineage (NCBI taxonomy): Bacteria > Bacillati > Actinomycetota > Actinomycetes > Micrococcales > Intrasporangiaceae > Aquipuribacter > Aquipuribacter sp. SD81. Next base: position 1,012 of record NZ_JBBAYJ010000019.1, on the reverse strand, counting down.
AGACGCCGCGCCGGTACCCCTCGAGCAGGAGCCCGGACGCGAGCGCGCCCCCGACGCAGACCAGGTCCTGGCCGTCGGGGGCGCGGTCGAGCGCGCGGTCGAAGGGGTGGCTCACCGTCCCTCGACCGGGCGGCGGCTCAGTGGAACGAGTCGCCGCACGCGCAGGAGCCCTGCGCGTTCGGGTTGTCGATCTGGAAGCCCTGCTTCTCGATGGTGTCGGCGAAGTCGATCGTCGCGCCGGCGAGGTAGGGCACCGACATGCGGTCGACGACGAGCTCGACGCCGTCGAAGTCGCGGACGGCGTCGCCGTCCATCTGGCGGTCGTCGAAGTACAGCTGGTAGATGAGGCCGGAGCAGCCGCCGGGCTGGACGGCCAGGCGCAGCCGCAGGTCGTCGCGGCCCTCCTGGGCGAGCAGCGCCTTGACCTTCTCGGCGGCCACCGTCGTGAGGGTGACCTCGTGGGTGCTCGTGCTGGTCGAGGCGGTCGTGTCGGTCATGTACGGCTCCTGTGTCGCCGGGGGCTCTGGTCCGGGAGCGCGCGCGGCGCCCACCGATGTCGTCAATGCTACGGGCCGCCCGCGTGTTCCCTCGCGACCCGGGTGCCGCGCGGCACCGCGCCGCTCAGCGGTGCCAGGTGCGCGCGACCCGCTCGGTGCGGGCCGCCAGCGTCCCCGCCGGGTCGGCGAGCACGCCGGGCAGGTCGCGGGCCGTCGCCGCGACGGGGTAGGCCGCCTCGACGCCGACGGCCGCGAGCTCGCGGCGCCCGACGAGCACCTGCCCGGCGACGACGACCACCGGCACGCCGAGCCGGGCGGCGCTGTCGCACACCGCGCCGACGACCCGCCCGCGCAGGCTGTCCCAGTCGAAGGCACCCTCCCCCGTGAGCACGAGGTCGGCCGTCGCCACCGCGCCGGCGAGGCCCGCGGCGGCGGCGACGACGGACGCGCCCGGCTGCCGCACCGCCCCCAGCGCGAGCAGCGCGGCGCCCGCCCCGCCGGCGGCCCCCGCACCC